>DATMEI010000548.1:0-7038 GCA_035556995.1 Streptomyces sp. | reverse complement strand
GTCACGGATGTGACCCAGGAGCTCGGTGGTACGAGTGCGGGTCAGGGACGCGGTCGGCCGCTCGTAGTGGAGTCTGGCGCGCCAGAGGGCTTCATCGGCGTAGATGTTGCCGACTCCGCTGATCAGAGACTGGTCGAGCAGCGCGCGCTTGATCGTCGTACGGCTGCGGCGCAGCGCAGCGTGGAAGGCAGCCTCGTCGAAGGCCGGGTCGAGCGGGTCGCGGGCGATGTGCGCGATCACATCGGGGAGGGTCTCGGCCGTGGCTGGCGCCGTCGGCCGGTCGCCGGCATGCAGCGCGAGGTTCTCCGGATGCAGGGAGAGGCCGCCGAAGGTCCGCTGGTCCACGAAGCGCAGTTCACCCGCGTCCGGATCCTCGAAGGTGATCCTGATGCGCAGGTGCTTCTCGTCCGGTGCGCCGCTCGGCTGGATGAGGAGCTGGCCGCTCATTCCCAGGTGAGCGAGGACGCAGAAGCCGGGGTCGAGGGGAAGCCACAGATACTTGCCCCGTCGCCGGGCCGGACCGAACCGGTGGCCCCGCAGCCGGTCGGCGAAATCGGCCGCACCCGCGACATGCCTGCGTACAGCCCGGGGATGCAGCACCTCGACCTCGGAGATCGTACGGCCGCTCGCCCAGCGCTCGAGGCCCCGGCGCACCACTTCGACCTCGGGCAGCTCGGGCACGGTTCTCCTCACAGGGCCGACGGCCGGGCCAGGGTCCGGCCGGTACGCGCCCTGCGAGCCCGCCCTTCCGGGGCGGACTCGCAGGGACGGTGGTACGGGTGCGGTTCAGGCGCGCGGTGATGCGGCCTCGGCACCGGACGAGGAGGATGCGGCGGACTCGTCCGCCGCCGCCCGGATCGCCCGCCAGGCCGTTTCCGCTGCCTGCTGCTCCGCTTCCTTCTTGCTGCGGCCGGTGCCGGTGCCGTACGCGACACCACCGACGCGGGCAGCAGCCGTGAAGACCTTCTCGTGATCCGGGCCTGTCTCGGTCACCAGATACTCCGGGACGCCCAGGCCTTCCGCGGCCGTGAGTTCCTGGAGGCTGGTCTTCCAGTCGAGGCCGGCTCCGAGGTTCGAGGAATGCTCGATCAGGGGGTCGAAGAGCCGGTGGATGAGTTCGCCGGCGGCCTCCAGCCCCTTGTCGAGGTAGACCGCGCCGATCACGGCCTCCAGAGTGTCGGCAAGGATCGATGCCTTGTCTCTGCCTCCTGTGCCCTCCTCGCCCCGGCCGAGCTGGATGAACGCGCCCAGGTCGAGGTCGCGCGCGACTCCGGCGAGAGCCCGCGAGTTGACCACGGCGGCGCGCAGCTTCGCGAGCTGGCCCTCCGGCAGGTCGGGGTGCAGACGGTAGAGCGTGTCGGTGACGACCAGTCCGAGGACGGAGTCACCGAGGAATTCGAGGCGTTCGTTGGTGGGCAGCCCGCCGTTCTCGTACGCGTACGAGCGGTGCGTCAGCGCACGCACCAGAAGGGCGGACTCGAGGGAATACCCGAGCCGCCCTTCAAGAAGCGTGTGTGACGAGGCCGCATCCACCAGATCCGCCGCCGGTGCCGCCGGTTCGCTCCCGTCGCGGCGGTGAGCGCTTCCAGGGGTTCGGGCGTCTGACATGAAGCCTGTCACCAGCCGATCAGACCTCGAGGACCTGACGCTTGTTGTAGGTGCCGCAGTTCGGGCACGCGATGTGCTGCTGCTTCGGCTCCTGGCAGCGCTCGCACTTAACCAGGGTGGGGACCGCAGCCTTCCACTGCGACCGGCGGTGGCGCGTGTTGCTGCGCGACATCTTCCGCTTCGGAACAGCCACGGCTACTTCTCCTGTGAGTCGTCCCCGGCTTCGCGGGGCATGTCGTTCTCGCCGTCCTTCATGGTCTCGGCGAGTCCCTGCAATGCCGCCCAACGGATGTCGACGGCGTCTTCATGGTCGTGCTCCGGGTCGTCCGCCAGCCGTGCTCCGCAATCGGGGCACAGCCCTGGACAGTCGTCCCGGCACACCGGCTGCAGCGGCAGTGACAGCACCACCGCGTCCCGCAGCACGGGTTCGAGGTCGAAATAGTCTCCCTCGAGGGAGAAGGTGTCCTCCTCCTCGGCGTCGTCGCCGGTTTCCGCACTGGGGCGGCTCCGGTCGTCGGCGTCGGGGTAGGAGAACAGCTCCTGGAAATCCGCCTCGCATTCCTGCTCCAGCGGCTCCAGACACCTTACGCACTCCCCCTTGAGCGTTGCACGGGCGGTGCCTGTGACGAGCACACCCTCCATGACCGACTCCAGACGCAGACCGACCTCGATCGTCGCGTCGTCCGGCACCCCGATGACCTCGATGCCGAGCTTTCCGGGAGACTTCACCGAGCGGGAGAGCTGCTTCATCGCGCCAGGACGCCGCCCCAGTTCCCGTGTATCGAACACGAGAGGGGCACGGGGGTCGAGGCGGGGGTTCAGGGCTTCCTGCTTTCTACGGTGGGGCTTCGCCGCCCGGCAGTGAGCTCCGGGCAGCAGTCATCGCCGACGTGCGCGTGACCGAAGGGCAAGGATACTGGACCGTCCGGCCGCGACCCAATCGAGTCTCAGCCGCCCTGCCCGTAGCCCTGTCCGTAGCGCGCTTCGTACTCACGGACCTGCTCCAGATCGATCATGCTCGTGTCGAAAAAGCTCGTCTCGTCGAGCTGTGACTGCTGCTGTGCGTACTGCTGCTGGAACTGAGCCTGATGCTGGAGTTGCTGCTCCTGCTGTTGCTGTTGCTGCGCGTAGTACGGGTCCGGCTGCTGTCCGTAGTAGGCGTACTGCTGCTGGTAGGCGTACGCGTCCTGCCCGCCGTAGTACGCCTCCTGCTGGGCCTGGGCGGCGTAGGGGTCGGCGCCCGCGGCCGGCTGGTAGCCGGGCTGCTCGTGCACGTGCGCGACGTGCTGGACAGGCACGGGCTGAACAGGCGCAGGCCGAGCAACCGGATCGGCCGCCGCCGGGGCAGCCGGCATGCCGTGGCCGGCCGAGGCGAGATCGGCCATGTAGTCCGCGTCGCTGGTATGCACGCCCTGCTCGGCGGCGTCCTGAGCCGCCATGTGGGCGCCGAGGTCGTCGGAGGGCTGGTGCCCCAGCAGCTTCGTACGGCCCCTGCCGACCGCCTCGAGGGTCTTGGTGAGCACTGCCGAGACGGCGCCGAGCCGGACGTCCACATAGTTGTCGGCGCGCTCGCGGAGTTCACGCGGGTCGGTGGAACGCTCGGGTGCGTCCTCGGCGTACTCCTCGTTCCACTCTTCCGAACCGGGGCCGCTGCCGAGGAGTTTGTCGCGGCCGCGTTCGACGGAGCCGATGGTCTTGCTGAGCACGACCTCGAAGTTGGCGAGCTTGCTGTCGACGTAGTCGTCCGCCTCGGCGCGGATCTCAGCGGCCTCCTGGCGTGCCTGGGCGAGGAGTTGCTCGGCCTCCGCCTGTGCCTGACGTACGACTTCCGTTCCTGAAACCAGCGATCCGCGCTCCGCGTGCCCGGACTCGATGATCCGCTGCGCCTCCGCCTGAGCTTCGGCGACCATCTGCTCCCGGCCGCCGAGGAGTTGCTCTGCCTGAGCGAGCGAGCCGGGGAGGGCTTCGCGGACTTCTTCGAGCATGGCGAGCAGTTCGGCTCGGTTCACCACGCAGGAGGCCGACATGGGCATCGCGCGAGCGCTGTCCACGGCCGTCACGATCTCGTCGAGTTTCTGCTGAACGTCCACGGAAGTGACTGTACGGCCAGTCGCGCTCAACTCGACAGCGGATGCCCCGAACCCGGCTCCCGCAGGGTGGTTCAGGGCTTGGCGAGCCGCGTGGCCAGGGCGCGCCGGACGGGCTCGGGTACGAGGTGGGAGACGTCGCCGCCCCAGGTGGCAACTTCCTTGACCAGGCTGGAGGAGAGGAAGCTGTAGGTGGGGTTCGTCGGCACGAAAAGCGTCTCGACGCCGGTGAGGCCGTTGTTCATCTGGGCCATCTGCAGCTCGTAGTCGAAGTCCGAGACGGCGCGCAGACCCTTGACGATTGCGGGGATGTCCCGGTCCTTGCAGAAGTCGACGAGCAGCCCGTGGAAGGCCTCCACGCGCACGTTGCCGAACGCTGCGGTGACTTCGTGGATGAGATCGATCCGCTCGTCCACGGAGAAGAGACCCCGCTTGGAGTTGTTGATCATCACAGCCACGTAGACCGAGTCGTAGAGCTTCGAGGCGCGGGCGATGATGTCGAGGTGTCCGTTGGTGATGGGGTCGAAGGATCCCGGACAGACTGCGCGACGCACTGGTGTTTCCTCGCTCTCCGGACGATGGGGGGTCTGTGGGGTGTCCGTGGAAGGGGTCAACATGACGCGGGAGCAACTCCGCGTTCAGCGGCGCGACCGTACCAGAGCGTGCCCTCGCCGTAGCGCCGGGACCGGAGCCCCTCGAAGCCCTCGGGCCAGCGGAATTCGCCGCCCCGGGTGCTGCGCTCCACCGTGGCGAGTGCTTCGTCCGTCAGCCAGTGGCCGGACCGGAGTGTGAGCAGAATCTCCCGCACGCCCTCGTCGGTCACGGCGTAGGGCGGATCGAGGAAAACCAGGTCGTAAGGGGCGTCGGGGGCCGCTCCCGAGACGATCTGTTCGGCCTTCGCGTGACGGACCTCGGCGCCGGGGAGGCCCAGTGCGGCCACGTTCTGGCGGATGGTGCGGGCGGCGCGCGCGTCCGACTCCACCAGCAGTACGTGCGCGGCACCGCGCGAGAGGGCTTCCAGACCGACGGCGCCCGAACCCCCGTACAGGTCCAGGACCCGTGCGCCGTGCCAGGCTCCGGCGCCGCCCAACTGCGCCTCCCAGCTGGAGAACATCCCCTCGCGTGCGCGGTCGGACGTGGGCCGGGTGCCCTGGCCCGGCGGCACGGTCAGGCGCCGGCCGCCGACGGCGCCTGCGATCACGCGGGTCATGGTGGAACCCTTCTCCGTCTCGTCGGCTCTTGTGCGTCTTGTGCGTCTCGTGCGTCGTCCCGGCGGGCCGGTCTCAGTTCTCGGAATCCTCGTAACCGAGGATCCCACGGCCTCGATGCGCCTGCCCGACCCGCGGGAGCGCCGCCGCGGTTCACGGCAGCTCCGCGCCGAGGCCCGGCTCAGCCCTTGTCGAGATAGTCCTCGCGCTCCTCGTCGAGGAGTGCGGCCAGTGCCGTACGCAGCTCCGGCAGCCGTTCCAGTTCGGGGTCGTCGGCGACGAGGGCGGTCGCCGCCTCCCGGGCGGCTTCGATGACGTCCTCGTCCTCGATCACGGCGAGCATCCGCAGCGACGAGCGGACGCCCGACTGCGCCTGGCCCAGTACATCGCCCTCGCGGCGCTGTTCCAGGTCGATGCGGGAGAGCTCGAAACCGTCCAGCGTGCCGGCCACGGCCTCCAGACGGGCGCGCGCGGGACCCGCCTCCGGTGCCTCCGTGACCAGCAGGCACAGACCGGGAGCGGCACCTCGGCCGACGCGGCCGCGCAGCTGGTGGAGCTGGGAGACGCCGAAGCGGTCGCCGTCCATGATGACCATGACCGTGGCGTTGGGGACGTCGACTCCGACCTCGATGACCGTGGTGGCCACGAGCACGTCGGCCTCCCCCGAGGCGAAGCGGCGCATCGCCTCGTCTTTGGCGTCAGGCTGCATACGCCCGTGCAGGACCTCGACGCGCAGGCCGGCCAGCGGGCCGCCGCTCAACTCGGCGGCGATGTCCAGGACGGCGAGAGGCGGGCGCTTGTCCGCGTCCTCGCCGGGCTCCTCCCCCACTGCTTCCTCGTCCGACGGCGCCGACTTCCCGGCAGCCGTCTTGGCGCTCTTCCCCTTCGCTGTCTTCGCTGTGGGCTCCTCCTCGTCACCGATGCGCGGGCAGACCACGTAGGTCTGATGTCCGGCCTCCGTCTCCTCCCGTACGCGCTCCCATGTACGGGCGAGGAAATGCGGCTTGTCGCGGGCGGGCACCACGTGAGTGGCGATCGGCGAGCGGCCGGCGGGGAGCTGGTCGAGTACGGAGGTCTCCAGGTCACCGAAGACGGTCATGGCGACCGTGCGCGGAATGGGCGTCGCCGTCATCACCAGCAGGTGCGGTGGCTGCTTGCCTTTGGAGCGCAGGGCATCGCGCTGCTCGACGCCGAAGCGGTGCTGCTCGTCGACGACGACGAGGCCGAGGTCGTGGAACTGGACCTTGTCCTCGATCAGTGCGTGCGTCCCGATGACGATGCCCGCTTCGCCGGTGACCAGATCCAGGAGGGCCTGACGGCGCGCCGCCGCGCCCATCGAACCCGTGAGCAGCACGACCTTCGTGCCCTGGTCGGCTCCGCCCAGCATGCCGCCCTCGGCGAGCTCGCCCATCATCTCCGTCACCGAGCGGTGATGCTGCTGCGCGAGGACCTCGGTGGGGGCGAGGAGCGCGGCCTGGCCACCGCTGTCGACCACGGTCAGCATGGCGCGCAGCGCCACCATGGTGTTGTGCGTGACGGTGAAGTTGTCCGTGACGTAGGCGCGGTCCGGGTGACGCACGCTGATGCACTGGACGGGCTTGCGTCCCACGTGTTCGACGGTGCGGACAGCGCGGCGGCGGGCCGCGGATTCGTCGCGCGGCTCCCACCGGGCGAGCTTGTCCTCCGAGCGGAACGGGCTGTGCTGCGGCGGAAGTTGAAGGTGGACGCGGGAGGCCCGCGCGGCAGGGGCGATGTGCGCGTGCCCGCCGAGCGAACGCACCAGCCACGCGACGTCCTCGACGAGCGACCGCGATGCGCAGCGGAAGACGACTCCGTGCCCCGGGCCGTCCAGCCCCCGGCTGTCCTCTGCTTCGGGTTCGCCCCGGGCGTCCAGGAGGCCCTGAAGCACCGCGAGTCTGTCCTTCACGGAAGCTTCCTTGTACGCCCGCGGGACGGGGCCGCCCGAGCCGCGTGATCCGAGCATCGATCCCGTCTCGTACGGGTCCGCGGGCACATCCGCCGGAGCGCCGAGATCGACCGGGACGGCTTCCGGGAGGAACCATTTCGGCGAACCGTCCCGCGTGACCAGGTCGTTCCTGATCTCCCGCGTGGTGAGCACCGAAGGGTCCTCACCG
>DATMEI010000547.1:0-8124 GCA_035556995.1 Streptomyces sp. | reverse complement strand
GGACAAGGGACGAGCCGGGGTGGCTCTGCTCACGCGGCGCGAGCCGGACCGGGTGCGGATCGGTTTCGGCGCACCGGAGTTCGAGGATTCGGGCAGGTATGTGGAGGCCGACCTGCCGGGAGTGACCGTCGCCAGCCTGTATCTGCCCTCGGGGGAAGTCGGCACGGACCGGCAGACGCAGAAGGAGCGCTTCATGTCGGCTTTCCTTCCCTACCTTCGTGAGCTGCGTGAACGCTCCGCGGCCGATGGCCGTGACGTTCTGGTGTGCGGGGACTGGAACATCGCGCACCAGGAGGCGGACCTGAAGAACTGGCGCGCGAACCGCCGTTCGTCCGGTTTCCTGCCGGAGGAGCGCGCGTGGCTCTCCCAGGTCTTCGACCCGTCGGACGGCGGCTACGCCGACGTCGTACGGGCGCTGCATCCGGATGTGGCCGGGCCGTACTCGTGGTGGTCGTACAGGGGGCGGGCCTTCGACAACGACTCGGGCTGGCGCATCGACTACGCGGTGGCGACGCCCCGGCTTGCTGCCCGTGCGGTCAAGGCAGTGGTCGAGCGAGCCGTCACCCACGACCAGCGGTGGAGCGATCACGCGCCGGTGACCGTCGACTTCGGGTCTTAGCCCGGGCCCTGGTCCGGGCCCCGGGGTGCGTCGTCCTCCGGCGCGGACGCGTCGGACTGTGCGATCCACTCGTCGACCTCCGCCCGCACCCGGCGGTCGAGTGCGAGGCCCAACTCCGCCTCGACGACCTGCTTCGCGAGGGGGCGCAGCTGGGTCAGGAGTTCGCTGAGCCGGTCGGCGTCGAGGCAGTCGGGGGCGGCGGCTGCTTGTTCCTTCGGCAGCAGGTGGGTGCGGAAGAGGCCGGTGAAGACGTCCGCGATCGCATCGGCCTGTGTGCGCAGTTCGCGTCCCGCGTCGAGCACCGCGGCGAGGGGGATGCCTTTCTTCACCAGCTCCGAGGAGGCGTCCAGCAGGCGGCGGCTCGCGTGGACGAACTCGTCGCCGTCGACGGCGACGTAGCCGATGTCCAGCGAGGCGGCGAGGTTTTCGACGCTGACGTCGCCCTGGTAGTAGTCGGCCAGTTCCTCGGGGGTGAGACGAATCGGCGTCTCCTCCGCGAACAGTGCGGTGATCATCGAGCTTTCCATGCCGAGCAGTTCGGCCGTGCCGTGCGAGTCGCGTCCGCTCTCGAACGCGCCGAGCAGGTCGGCGATGCCGCCCAGGGTGTGACCGCGGGCGAGGAGACCGGAGATGGTCCGCAGCCGGGCGAGGTGGTGCTCGTCGTACCAGGCGATGCGGCCCTCGCGCCGGGGCGGCGGCAGGAGCTTGCGCTCGCGGTAGAAGCGCAGTGTGCGGGTGGTGATCCCGGCGAGCTCTGCCAGCTCTGCCGTACGGAACTTGCCGTCCGGGCCCGTGTTCTGCGCTCGCTCTCCTTCGTCGGTCACCTTCGCAGCTTAACCAGGCGTATCGGCTGCATGTACGTGAGCACCGGGTGCTCCTCCTCTCTCGGCCAGAGGTGCAACCGGCGGTAACTTCCGTCGCGCGACCCCTACCCATCGGTAAGCCTCTGCTCTACGCTCCAATCGTGCCAGTGATTACTGGCACGTTACAGAGCCGGCAGAAACAGACCCTCGGGAGGCGGCGGCATGGCGGCCGAGCGCGAACACGAGCACGTGCGGGTGGCGGTGATCGGATCCGGATTCGGCGGCCTGGGGGCGGCCGTGCGGCTGCGCCGTACCGGAGTGACCGATTTCGTCGTCCTCGAACGCCGGGATGCGGTGGGCGGCACCTGGCACGACAACACATATCCGGGGTGCGCGTGCGATGTGCCCTCGCACCTGTACTCCTTCTCCTTCGCGCCCAACCCCGACTGGCCGCGCAGCTTCTCCGGGCAGGAGCACATCCGTACCTACCTGGAGAGCGTCGCGGACAACTTCGGGCTGCGGCAGCACATCCGGTTCAACTCCGAGGTCGAGCTGATGAGCTGGGACCCCGAGGAGCTGCACTGGACCATCACCACCGGCCAGGGGCACCAGTACACGGCCGACTTCGTGGTCAACGCGACGGGCCCGCTCTCCGACGCCAAGATCCCGGACGTCCCCGGCATCGAAGGCTTCCGCGGCAAGATCTTCCACACCGCGCAGTGGGACCACGACTTCGACCTGCTCGGCAAGCGCGTCGCCGTCATCGGCACCGGTGCCTCCTCCATCCAGGTCGTGCCGGCGATCCAGCCGATGGTCGAGAAGCTCACCCTCTTCCAGCGCACCCCGGCGTGGGTGATGCCCCGGGCGGACCGGAAGATCAGCGGCGTCGAGCGCTGGCTGCACCGCAAGGTGCCCGCCACGCGCTACCTGCGGCGTCAACTGCTGTGGGGCGTCAGGGAGATGCAGGTCTCCGCGTTCGCCAAGCACCCGAACGTGCTGGGGCTCATCGAGACGCTGGCCTCCTCCCACATGAAGCGCGCGGTCAAGGACCGGGCCCTGCGGCGGAAGCTCACCCCGGGCTACCGCATCGGCTGCAAGCGCATCCTGCTCTCCAACAACTACTATCCGGCGCTGGTCAAGCCCAACACCGAACTGGTCGCCTCCGGTCTGAAGGAGATACGCGGCAACACCCTTGTCGCCGCCGACGGCACCGAGGCCGAGGTCGACGCCGTCGTCTTCGGTACGGGCTTCCACGTCACCGACATGCCGATCGCGCACCGCATCAAGGGCGCGGACGGGATGACGCTGGCGGAGAAGTGGTCGGGAACGATGGAGGCGCTGCGCGGCTGCTCAGCCAGCGGCTTCCCCAACTTCATGACCGTCATCGGGCCCAACACCGGTCTCGGGAACAGCTCGATGATCCTCATCATCGAGGCCCAGCTGAACTACATGGTCGACTACGTCAAGAAGCTGGAGACCCTCGGCGGCAAGTCCGGGAAGGTCGCGCTCGACGCCCGTCCCGAAGCCGTCAGCGCCTGGAACGAGCACATTCAGGACCGCATGAGCCGCAGCGTGTGGAACACCGGCTGCGACAGCTGGTATCTGGACGCCAACGGCCGCAACACGACTGTATGGCCGGGCACCACGGCCGAGTTCCGCAACGTCACCAAGGAAGTCCGGCTGGAGGAGTACGAAGTGAAGCGGCGGCAGCCCTCGCGGGGCGCGGGCGGCACCGTCAACTCAGCGGTCCGTACGGCCCGTACGGCCAGCACGGCCAGCACGGCCTTCCACGCGGCGGAGGAGGGCTGATGGCGCGCGGCACGGCAACCGTGCGCGAGTCGGCCGTCACCTCCGCCGACGGCGCCAGGCTGCACGTCGAGGTACACGGACGCGAGCAGGACCCGGCCGTGGTGCTCATACACGGCTGGACGTGCAAGACCGCCTTCTGGGCCCCCGTCATACGGGAGTTGACGGCGACGGGACACCGGGTGATCGCCTACGACCAGCGCGGTCACGGACGTACGCCCGCGGCGGACATGCGCGCCTACGATCCCGCCGTCCTCGCCGACGACCTGTGCGCCGTGCTCGACGCGACGCTCGAACCCGGTGAACGGGCCGTGCTCGGCGGCCACTCCATGGGTGCGATGACGCTCATCGCCGCCGCCGGACGCCCGCAGCTGCAACAGCGGGCCGCCGCGCTGGTGCTGTGCAGCACCGGCGTACGGCGGCTGGTGGCCGGGGCGAGGGTGCTGCCCTTCCGCTCGGAAAGCACCCGCATACGCGCCCATCGCTTCCTGTTGCTCTCGAAGCTGCCCCTGGGGCCCGTCTCGCCCGCGACCAGGAAGGCTTTGAAGTACGGCACGTTGGGGCCGGACGCCACAGCCGAGCAGGCCGCCGCCGTGGCCCGCATGGTGCACGCCTGCCCGCGGCGTGTACGCGGGGCGTGGGGCGGCGTGCTCGCCGAGCTCGACATCGCGGAGAGGGCGGCCGAACTGCACGTCCCCACAGCCGTGATCGTCGGTACTCACGACCGGCTCACGCCGCCGGCCCTCGCCCGCGAACTGGCGGACTCGCTGCCGCGCTGCACGGGACTGCACGAGCTTCCGCGCCGCGGCCACATGACCCCAGTCGAGAGTCCGGAAGAGGTGAGCGGCGTGCTGCGCGAGCACGTACAGAAGTACCTCGAGCACCCCACCCAGCCCCTTGGTGCAGCGATGAAGGAGGAGGAGACCCTGTGAGTCGTCGGAGTCTGAACGGGCAGGTCGCGGTGGTCACCGGTGCCGCCCGCGGTGTGGGCGAACTGCTGGCGCGCAAACTCGCCGCGCAGGGAGCGAAGGTCGCGCTGGTCGGGCTGGAGCCGGACGAGCTGAAGCAGGTGAGCGAGTCCCTGCCCACGGAGTCCGCGCACTGGCACGGTGACGTCACCGACCACGAGGCGATGGGCCGTATCGCGGGCGAGGTCAAGGAGCACTTCGGCAAGGTCGACGTCGTGGTGGCCAACGCCGGGGTCGCCAGCGGCGGCCCCTTCCTCGACTCCGACCCGGACTCGTGGCGCCGCGTCATCGAGGTCAACCTGATCGGCGGGGCGGTCACATGCCGCGCCTTCCTGCCCCAACTCGTCGAATCCCGCGGCTACTTCCTGCAGATAGCCTCGCTCGCCGCCATCACACCGGCGCCGATGATGAGCGCCTACTGCGCCTCCAAGTCGGGTGTGGAGGCCTTCGCGCACTGTCTGCGCGCCGAAGTCGGGCACAAGGGCGTACGCGTGGGCGTCGGCTACCTCTCCTGGACCGACACCGACATGGTGCGCGGAGCCGACGAGGACGAGGTGATGCGTGATCTGCGCAAGCGGCTGCCCTGGCCGGCGAACCGCACCTATCCGCTGGACCCGGCCGTCGACCGCATCGTCGCCGGGATCGGGCGCCGCTCCCACCATGTGTACGCCCAGTGGTGGCTGCGCGGCATGCAGGGCATCCGCGGCTATGTGCCGCCCGTCATCGGTGTCGTGGGGAAGCGCGAGATGCGCCGCGCCGAACCGCTGCTCGCGTCGCACGGCACGCGCACCGGTCTGGTGGGTGCGGGCGGCGCGGCGGACGAGGGGGAGCGCGCAGCCGCACGGCGGTGACGTGCCCGATGGGCGCACCCTGCGCAAGGGGTGCGCCCATCGGAGTACCGGGAGCGGAGATCGCTCAGACAGCCGGAGGGCCGGGAGGCCTGGAGGGACAAGCGGGGAGCGGGACGGCAGCGGGTCAGCGGTCGTCCGAGCGCTTCTTGGCCTCGTCCTTGGCCCGGTCGGTCATGTTCTGCTTGCCCTGCCCCTCGTCGTGCTGCGAGCGGTCCTTCTCCTCGTCCTTCTTGTCCATCTTCTTCGACGCCTCGCGCTTCATCTGCTCGGCTTTGTCCTTGAACTTGTCCGACATGCCCATGGCTGCTCCTTACGGGGGAGGGTGCTGCAGGCTGGAACAGAACCAGCCTGGCACGTCCGTACATGCTTCGCATATCGGACAAGGCGCAAGACGCAAGGTGCTTGCGGGCGGGTCCCCTTGATGCTCAGCCGCGCGGCGGCAGCACCGGACGGCTCAGGTCGGGCACACGGCGGTAGTCGGGCGGTACGGCCGCCGGGCGCCGCTCCAGAAGCTCCAGCGCTGTGCGGACGGCGGTATCCAGCACCGCGGGACGTCCTTCCGCCCACTCGACGGGCGACCGTACGGCCTCGATGTCCGGAGCGATGCCGTGGTTCTCCACCGCCCAGCCGTACGCGTCGAACCAGGCAGCGTGCATGGGGACCGTGATCGTCGTACCGTCCACGAGCCGGTGCCGGCCCGTCACTCCCACGACGCCGCCCCAGGTGCGGGCGCCCACCACCGGGCCGAGGCCGAGCAGCCGGAAGGCGGCGGTGATCATGTCGCCGTCGGAGGACGTCATCTCGTCGGCGAGCGCGACGATCGGGCCGCGCGGTGCGTTGCTGGCGTAGCTGACGGGCTGCGCGTCACGGGTGAGGTCCCAGCCCAGGATGGTGCGTGTCAGCGTCTCGACGACCAGTTCGCTGATGTGGCCGCCGGCGTTGCCGCGTACGTCGATGATCAGAGCCGGCCGGGCGACCTCCTTGCGCAGGTCGCGGTTGAACTGCGCCCAGCCCGAGCCGCCCATGTCGGGGATGTGCAGATAGCCGCATCTTCCCTCGCTCAACTCCCGTACAACTTCACGCCGTTGGGCGACCCAGTCCTGGTAGCGCAGCGGGCGGTCGTCGATGAGGGGAAGCACCGCCACCCTGCGGGGAGGCCCCTCGGGCTGTGTGAAGCCGATCTCGACGGTCGTCCCTCCTGCCGCTGCCAGCAGCGGCCACGGCCCGGACACCGGGTCGACGGGCCGTCCGTCGATGTGCGTGAGCACGGCTCCTTCCCGTACGCCGGAGCCCGCGAGCGGCGAACGCGCCTTGGAGTCCGAGGAGTCGCCCGGCAGGATGCGCTGGATGTGCCACTCGCCCTCCGGAGTACGGGCGAGATTCGCACCCAGCAGGCCGATGGGGCGGTGGTAGGGCGAGGGGCCTTCGTCGCGGCGTGCGGGGGTGACGTACGCGTGCGAGGTGGCGAGTTCGCCGAGGACCTCACGCAGCAGATCGGCGAACTCGTCGGGGGAGGCCACCCGTTCGACCAGCGGCCGGTACTGGTCGAGCACGGCGCTCCAGTCGATGCCGCACATCCGCGGTTCCCAGAAGTAGGCCCGTACGATCCGTCCCGCTTCCTCGTACGCCTGGCGCCACTCCGCGGCCGGGTCGACGCTGTGCATGATCCGCCGCAGATCGATGTGGGTGGTGTTCTCCTCCTCGGCTTCCTCGGTGGCGGGTACGGCGCGCAGGTCGCCGTCGTCGTTGAGGACGAGCCGGGAACCGTCGCCGCTGACCGCGAACCAGTCGATGTCGTCGGTGAGTTCGGTGCGTTTCGCCTTGGCGAGGTCGAAGTGTTCGAGGGTGGGGCGCCCGGAGGTGTCGGCCGGGTTGGCGAAGGTCTCGCCCAGCGCACCCGAGATGGGGAAGCGGAGCCACACCAGCCCGCCGCCGCTGACGGGGCGCAGCGCCGAGTACTTGGAGGCGGTCACGGGGAACGGTGTCACCCTGCTGGCCAGCCCTTCGGCGTCCACGGTCACCGAACCGTCCTCGCCGCCGCAGTCCTGCGGGTCGAGACCGCCCGGCGCCGGGCGGCCCTCGGCGGAGAGGGCGAACGGGGAGGGGGTGGCGAGGGAGAGCGGCACGAGGTACGGGCGGCAGCCCAGCGGGAACGACAAGTCGCCGGTGTGCACGTCGTATACGGGGTCGAAGCCGCGCCAGGAGAGAAACGCGAGGTAGCGGCCGTCCCGTGTGAAGACGGGCTGCTCGTCCTCGAAGCGGCCGTCCGTGACGTCGAGGACGGTACGGCCCCCGTCTGCACCCGCACCCGTGTCGGTGCCCACGCCCGCGTTCGTGCCCGCGTCCGCGCCCGAACCGTCCAGCTTTGCGATCTTGATCTGGCTGAGTGAACGTCCGATGCCGGGATGTGCCCACGCGAGCCAGCGCGAGTCGGGGGAGAACGCGAGGTCGTGGACGGGACCGTTGTGCGACCGCGCCAGCTCGGAGCCCGCACCCGTCACATCGAGCAGCAGCAGCCGCCCGTCATGGGACGCGATGGCGAGCGTGGAGCCGTCGGGGGAGGCCACCAGTTCGCGTACCCGGCCGAGCTGCCCCGCCGCGATCCGCCGGACCGAGCCGGTGCCCGTCGCGCGGGGCAGGTCCGCGATCTCCACGGCGTCGTCGCCCGCCGCATCCGTGACGTACGCGATCTTGCCCGTGTCGCCGAGCATGCGGGGTGAGTGCACCCGCACTCCGGGGGTGTCCGCGATGGCGCGGGCGGGCCCGTCCCGGTGAGTGAGCCAGTAGAGGCTGCCCCGTACGCACACCGCGCTGGCACGCCCTGTGGTGTCGACGGCGAGCGAGTCGAGATTGGCCGTGGCGGGCACCTGGTAGACACGGCGGCCGGTACGGGAACCGCCGAGGGCGATGTCCAGGCGGCGCGGCCTGCCCCCGGGTGAGAAGTCGTCGACCAGCCACAGCTGCCCGCCGCACTGGTAGATCACCCGTCGGTCGTCGGTGGAGGCGTTGCGCGCGTAGAAGTCGTCGTGGTCCGTGTGCCGGCGGAGGTCGGAGCCGTCCGGGTGGCAGGAGTAGAG
>DATMEI010000546.1:0-4633 GCA_035556995.1 Streptomyces sp. | reverse complement strand
GACGACGCGACGGGCAGCAGCCGCGGCGGAACCCCGAGCATGGTCCGGCGGCCGCGGACGGTCCCTCGATCGGGCAACGTCAGGTACGGCGTCGGCAGGTGTAGACGTCGATGTCGTCGAGCCACCAGCCCCGGAAGGCGACAGTGGGGTCCGCGCTGATGGTCCAGCGCAGGTGCATTGTGCGTCCGGCGAAGCGCGAAAGGTTCAGCCTGCTCGACATGTAGCCGTGGCTGTCCCCGCCGAACCCGCGGAAACCCGTCCTCTGCGCAGTGATGCGTTGACGCGGGCCGTTGACCCAAGACAGACCGGCGCTGTTGTGCCAGGTGCGTCCGCGGTTGAGGGAGTACTCGACTCGTCCGCCGTCGAAGTAGCGTGCCCCTGGCCCGGAGCGGAAGTTGTATTCGAACAGCCGGGCGTGCTCAAAGCGCAGGAAGGTCCGACGCCCGTCACGTACCCGGATGCCCTGGCGCAGCGTGAGGCTTCCCTGACGTCGTTCGCCCGCTGCCGGATTCGGGTCGCGGCCGAAGACGCTGCGGCGGCCGCTGGTGGCGTACTGCGTCGGCTGGACACCGGGGACGCGGCCCCACAGCGGCCCGAAGCGCCATAGCCGGGACCGGTTGCGCTCCATGTTGTCGAAGAACAGCCGCTGGGTGCGCGCCTGACGCGGTGTGCACCGAGGGGCTGCCGGAGCCTGAGCCCGGCGGGGCTGGAGGTGCATCTGGGTGGCCCGAACGGCTCGACGTACTTGCACGCAGTCCGCCCTGGTGATCGCTGGTTGTCCGCGCCCGACCAGGCGGCAAGCCTGCGGCAGGAGCCGGCCGAGGTCGGCGTAGTCGCTGCCCGAGGTCAGCATCGGCAGCACGCGCAGGTAGATCCGGGCGGTCTTGATCCGCGTGGCCCGGCCGGCGTCGATGCCGCGGACCCGCAGGCCGTTGAACCGGCCGCCTTCTGCGATCAGTACCGCGGCCTTGTTGCCCACGCCGCTGTTGATGTGCACGCCGCCGTTGTCGTTGATCCTGGCATCGGCGGCGTAGAACCGGCTGCGCATCCGGTCCGGCTGCCGGGGCATTCCGGGCAGGAGGCGAGATGGCGATCGCATGTCTCGCAGAGTCCCGCCGGGTGCATCCTCGCCGAGCAGCCAGTTGCGCTGGTTGGGCTGGCCGGGCCGGTCGGTGCCGTTGCGCTGGTCGACGATCTCGCCGAAAACGTCGGCCATTGACTCGTCGATCGCGCCGGACTGGTACCAGTTCATGAGTCCCGCGGTGTGTTGGACCACGCCGTGGGACAGCTCGTGCGCGACCACATCGTCGGCCAGGGACCATCCGCGGCTGAAGAAGGCCTCGCGGCCGTTCCAGAAGGCGTTGTTGCCGGTGAGGTTGGCGGTCAGCCGGAGTTTGCGGCCGTCGCCGGCATTGTGTCCGATCATCGCGGTCAGGTCGCGGCCGAGGCGCCGGTAAAGGTCCCAGGTGTGCCCGGCGAACAGGAAGGCCCGATCCACCTCGGCCTCCCCCGCGGGCGCGGAGGTCTCGGTGCGGGCGTAGGCACCGCGACGGCACGGGGCATCGCTTTCGTCAAGCTCTTCGCGGTCACACACGACCCGGATCTTGGCGGCCGAAGTTTGGTTCACGTGTGCGGCGACGCCACCGGTGGCGCTGTCGACCAACACCATCTCGCGGATATCGGAGCCGTTGGTGACCTCGACCCGCCACACCGGCCGGGCGCCGACCGGGTCGGGGCTGCCGACCAGCTGCGGGTCGTAGTACCAGCGAGTTGCCGAGCCGGCCGCGAGGTTCCGCACGGGCGCGCCGTGGGTACGCGACGTGGTCCGCACCGCGGTGTCGATCGCGGCCTTCGCGGACACCATGGCAGCAGGGAGGACCGCAGGGTCGGTCGTCTCGCCGTTGACCGACTCCAGATCACCGTCGTCATCGACCGACACCGCGAGCTCACCGCCGATCACCGGCAGCCCGTCGACGGTCTGGGTGAACCTAACCACATGGCTGCCGGCGCCGGTCGCGACCACGTCGGTGCGCTCGAGTTGCGCCTCCGGACGGTGTACGCCGAACAGCGCGCCGTAACGGTCCAGGTGCTGCTCAGCGGCGCGCGTCGGTGTGGCCGTGGCCGGCAGCGCCGTCGGTGCGGCAACAGGTGCACCCAGGGTGCCGACGAACTCTGCCTCGCCGTCAGAACCCGTCCGGACGACGACCGGGTCCACCGCGTCGGCACGCAGCCGCCGCTCGGCCGCCTCCTCGGCTGACCCGGATGTCCCCGAGGTCGCGTCCGTCCCCGTCTCCGCACCTGTTGCCGTGGCTAACGAGGTCGGTGTCCAGATGCACAGGCCGAGCACCAGGGTCAGGGTGCCGGCAGCTGATACGGCGCGCACAGAGCGCATGGGAATCCTCCGAGTCGGTCTTGCGGGAAGCACCGTCAGCGCCGTACCACGCGGATCAGCTGCACGGGTCCGCTGCGGAAGCGCTTGCGTCCGTTCTGGACGAGGAAGGACGTGCGCCCGGTCCTGCCTGGGCGCAGGGCAGTGACGTCGTCGGCGGCTCCGCCAGCGTGGGGTACCGGGACGCGGGTAAAGGTCAGGCCGTCGTTGAGCCAGATCGAGTCGTCGGGGTTGGCGTACAGCCCCTTCTCCACCATTCCGTAGACGTCGACGTCGCCGTCGCCGTCGGTGTCGCCGGTGGCCACAGACCAGCCACGACGAGGCGCGGCGACTGGTGCGATGAACCCCTCACCGCCGTACTGCCCGTTGTCGTTGAGGTAGTAGCCGAAGTGGTTGTCCGAAGCAGTGACCACATCGGGATCCCCATCGCTGTCCAGGTCGGCGATGACGGCGTCGTTCACCGTCTGGGCCAGCATGCTCGCAGGGGTCACGTCGGCGAACCCGGCGCCGGCCTGGTTCTGGTACAGCCGCGGTGTCATGCCCGCGCGAGGACAGGTAAATAGGTCGTCCCAGCCGTCGTTGTTGAAGTCCAGCACCTCGGCACACCGATCGCCCTGGCTGCCACCGTAGTCCCAGTATCCCGGCGCGGGGCGGAACCTCTCGCCCCTGACATTGAGGAAAAGTTTGCTTTCTTCGTCCGGCAGCGTGGTCGAGGTGTTGCACGGGTCCGAAGCGATCCTGCGGGGGAGGTCATTGCCGACGAAAAGGTCGGGGTACTGATCGCCGTTGGCGTGGACGAAGGCGACATCTCTGCCTCGCCCGCAGACATCGCCCACACCCCAGACAGTCCCGACCTCACGGAACCTTCCGCGGCCGTCCTGGAGCCACAGCTCGTTGTCGCGCCCGCGCTTGATCACGTTGGACTCGGTGCGGCCGGCCGCGCAGTACAGGTCGGTGTGACCGTTGCGGTCCACATCGGCCCAGTCACAGTTGTGCCGGTCGATCAGCTTCCCGTGGCGGTCGCCCGAGTAGAACGGGAGGGCCAGGTCCTGCGTGTAGCGCCCACGTCCCTTGTTCCGCCACAGCTTGGCGGCGTGGCTGGTTGCCTTGTGGATCCCACCAAAATGCCCGTGGTAGTTGATCAGCACATCCTGTGCGCCGTCGCGGTTGTAGTCGCCCGCCAGCGCTGACCATGTCCGCGTATGCGCGACCCGCAGCCCCGCGGCCACAGCGACGTCCTGAGCGACCATCGACGTGGCCGCCCGGACGGGGGCTGTCGCCGCCGACCCGGTCACAGGAACCAAGGCGATCGCCGACACGGATACGGCCACCGCCGCCACGAAGACCCGCCCACCGAACATCGCTGCCCCCTCTTGGAACTGACTGACTGCCGAACACCTCGAATCACCGCCTCGAACCCTTATCGATTCTCGGGAGGCGAAGGGCGTGAAATTGCGGCCCGCCCATGGCCCGACCGAGACGTAGCGGTGTCAGAGGGAGCGCTCGCTGCCGACGATGGCGACCCGATCCCGCCGCCGCTGGGCCTTTCCCCCAAGCACAGGCAGGCTATAAGGCTGCGCGCTGGTCGCGCTGAGGTTTCGAGAAACCCGCTTCAGCATGTGATGGCTGACACAAGCCCTCAGCAGCGAGACTGGGTCTGTGCCGGGCCCACCGCCAAGGTCTCTGCTGCGGGATACCGTTCCCGCGGCGTTCGATGAGGCGGTCGGGGTCGTGGACCATCCAGAGATCGCTGTTGATTCCTTGGGCAGTAGCAGCAAGCTTTTGGTGACCTGGACCTGCCGGACCTGCGGGCAGACATGGAACGCCCGGCCTGCGAGCAGAACCCGGGGGAGCGGGTGCCCACGGTGCGCGCGGCTCCAACGAGGTCGATCCCGCGCCCAGGCCCCGCCCGGCCAGAGCCTGGCTGACCTCCGACCAGACATCGCATCCCAGTTCGTGGAGAACCTCACTCGACCCCAAATGGGCCCCGCTGATCTGTGCGTGGCCTCGCAACAGGTCTGTCGATGGAGGTGCGCCATCTGCGCCGAAGCATGGAAGGCGACTGTGGATCGGGCCGGCCGGCTTGGTTGCCCGGCATGTGCATGCCGCCGACGGGGAGAGGCCCGGCGGCGACCAAGCGAAATGTCGGGCACGGCCGCCAGCTGCGCTGTGTTCCCCCACCACGAACTGCTCGCCAACCTGACAGAGCCGGGCATTGGCCTGTCCCAGCTCAGACCTCGGTCG
>DATMEI010000545.1:0-8527 GCA_035556995.1 Streptomyces sp. | reverse complement strand
GCTTCCACTCCAGGGTTTCCCGCGTCGTCCAGCTCTGCCTTTGTGCGAAGCGCACGGCCCTCTCATGACGTTCGTCATCCGCACTTGTGACAGCGAACACTCCCCCCGGCCCGCCCCGCGCGGAAGGATGAGGGCATGGATGCGATCGAGGTCGAAGGACTCAAACGGCGATACTCAAAGGGGTTCGAAGCCGTACGCGGGGTCTCCTTCTCCGTCCGGGAAGGGGAGATCTTCGCGCTGCTGGGGACGAACGGTGCAGGCAAGACCTCCACGGTCGAGCTGCTTGAAGGGCTGGCGAAACCGAGCGGCGGAAAGGTCCGGGTGCTCGGATTCGATCCGTACTCCGAACGTAGTGCGGTACGGCCGCGCACGGGCGTGATGCTGCAGGAAGGCGGTTTCCCCTCCGAACTGACCGTCACCGAGACGGTGCGGATGTGGGCCGGCTGCACGAGCGACGCACGTCCCATCGGGGACGTGCTGGAGCAGGTGGGGCTCTCCGGCCGGCGTGCGGAAGTGCGAGTGAAGCAGCTCTCCGGTGGTGAACGCAGGCGCCTGGACCTGGCGATGGCCCTCATCGGCCGTCCCGAGGTGCTCTTCCTGGACGAACCGACCACCGGCATGGACCCGGAAGGCCGCCGTGACACCTGGGAGTTGGTGCGAGAGCTGCGGACGGCCGGCACGACCGTACTGCTGACCACGCACTACCTGGAGGAGGCAGAGGCGCTGGCCGACCGGCTGGCCATCATGCGCAGCGGTCGCATCGTGACCACCGGAACGCACGAACAGGTCGTCGCCGAGCGGCCGTCCAGCATCCGCTTCACGCTGCCGGAGGGCTTGCGGCTGGAGACGCTGCCGCGCACGTTGCCCGCCCCGACCGTGGACGCGCGGCAGCGGGTCGAGATCCGTACACCGCAGTTGCAGACGGCGCTGACCGACCTGCTGCTGTGGGCCCGGCAGGCGGGCGTCGAACTGCCCGGACTGCACGCGCGCACGGCGACCCTTGAGGAGGTGTTCCTGGAGATCGCTCAAGAGCCGGACGAGGACGACGAGGCCGGCGCGAGCGGCAACCAGGCAACCGACCAGGGCGGAGCCTCGCCGGAGCAGAAGGAGGTGGAGCGCGTATGAGCACGACGACCCAGGCCGCCACGGTGAACGCGCCGGGCAGGATGAACACCTCGTCGACGGCGCGACGGCTGCGCGCGCTCGGCCGTGCGGAACTGACGCTGCTGTTCCGGAACAAGGCGGCGCTCTTCATCGCGCTCGCCACCCCCATCCTGCTGACGCTCCTGATGCGCCAGACGGCCAGCGGCATGGACCTCTCGGGCACCGGCCTCTCGATGGGCATGGTGCTGATTCCGGGGTCGATCGGATACGTGCTGGTCTTCGCCGTGTACGCCAACCTGACGGGCGCCTATGTGACCCGCCGCGAAGAGCTGGTGCTCAAGCGGCTGCGCACCGGTGAGGCGAGCGACAGCGAGATCCTGGCGGGCTCGGCGCTGCCGTCGGTGGTGCTGGGAGTGCTGCAGTGCGTACTGCTGCTCGTCGGAGGCGCCGTGCTGATGGACCTCCCCGCGCCCGAGCGTCCCGAACTCGTCGCCGCCGGCGTGCTGCTGGGCATGGTGATGATGGTGGGACTGGCCGCCGTGTCCGCGGCGTTCACCCGCACCACAGAGGCATCACAGATCACCACCTTCCCTGTGATTGCGATCTCTGCCGTGGGCTCCGGCATCGTGATTCCGCTGGACGTCTTCCCGGGCACCCTCGGCGACATCTGCGCCCTGCTCCCGGTCTCTGCCCCGATGGAGCTGGTGCGTGGCGGCTGGGCGGGCACGCTGGACGGTCCGGAGTCGGTGAAGGCGCTGGGTGTTGCGGTGTTGTGGATCGTCGTGTCGGTGTTGGCTGTACGCAAGTGGTTCCCGTGGGAGCCGAGGCGATAGACGGACACGGAGCTCCGGGAGGCGTTCCGGTGAGGAGAACCGGGCACGTGATCGGCTGGTGGGTGAACCCCAAGTACCGCCGGTGGCAGGAGCGCAGCAGCCACGAGCAGGTCGAGGCGTCGACGCGGTGGATGCTCGTCGCGTACGCGTGGGCGCTGCTGATCGGCTTCGTCGTGCAGCTGGTGCCCAACACCGGCCCGGGGCGCCTCCCGTTCGCCATCGCCTGTGCGGTGCTCGCGACGGGCCTGGTGCAGTGCGTCCTGTGTACGGGACTGCTGCCCCAGGCCCTCGAGAGCTATCTGGGCACCCGCACCGTCTCCCGGGCCCAACTCGGGCTGCGGACCGCTCTGGTGGGTGCCATAACCGCTCTGACGGTGGTGCTGGTCGCCCTTGACGCCGTCAAGGGGGGTGTGACCGTCGGCCTGGCTCTGTACGGAGCCCTCGCACCCTTCGCGGTGACGTTCGGCATCACGCTGCCGCGCCGCACCGCGGCGCTGTCCCTCTGCGCCTACATCCTCATCACCGCGGCCGCTCTGGCCGCTGTCGGCATGCCCTGGATGAACCTGCTGGCGGCGGCCGTCGTGCTGGGTCTGGGCGGTCTCATCTCCGTCTTCACCGGCCGCTCCTCCGCCTGGTACATCGCCGTCATCAGGGAGTTGGAGGAGGCGCGCGGCGTGCAGGCACGGCTGGCGGTCGCGGAGGAGCGGCTGCGCTTCAGCCGGGATCTGCACGACGTGATGGGACGCAACCTGTCGGCGATCGCGCTCAAGAGCGAGCTGGCGGTGCAGTTGGTGCGACGCGGAGCGGCCGCCGACTCTTCCGTCGAGCAGATGACCGAGGTGCAGCGGATCGCCCGGGAATCCCAGTCGGAGGTACGGGCGGTGGTGCGCGGCTACCGGGACGCGGACCTGTCCACCGAACTCGCGGGCGCGCGCGGCATCCTGCGCGCCGCCGGTGTCGACTGCCGTGCGGAGAGCGACGATGCGACGCTGCCGGGCCCCGTGCAGGCGGCGCTCGGCTGGGTCGTACGCGAGGGTGCGACGAACGTGCTGCGGCACGCGGACGCCACCTGGTGCACGGTATGGGTGGGCACGGACTCCGCCGGGAGTACGGCCCTGCTCGTCATGGAGAACGACGGCGTGCGCGAGCCCGCGGGCGGACGTACCGGCTCCGGACTGAAAGGTCTGCGCGAACGTCTCGCCGGTGTCGGCGGCACACTGCATGTCGCCGGCGACGGCAACAGGGGTACGTTCCGGCTGACGGCTGAAGTTCCGATCGACAGCCGTACGGACGGCGGTCCGGCACCGGGCGGGAAGGAAACAACGGAGTGAGCGGGAAGCATCTGCTGGTGCGGCCGGGCGCAGGCGCCGCACGTGACGGCGGTCTCCCGCGGGCGGACGCCGGCGGTCACGGGACCGGAAGCCGGTCCGGGCCGTACAGCGGGTCCGGGACGGAATCCGGGTCCGGTCGGGAAGCCGGTACGGGAGCCGGTACAGGAGCCGGTACGCCGGCCGCTCCGTCAGCCGGTGCCGCTCCCGCGGCGGCACGTACGAGCACAACAGGCGGCGGCAAGCCCCGTATTCGCGTACTTCTCGCCGACGACGAACATCTGATCCGCGGCGCTCTCGCCGCGCTGCTCGCGCTGGAGGAGGACCTCACCATCGTGGCCGAGGCGGCATCCGGCCCGGAGGCGCTGGCGATGGCGCGCGCGCACGAACCGGACGTGGCAGTGCTCGATCTGCAGATGCCCGGGGCGGATGGTGTGAAAGTCGCGACCGAACTGCGCGACGCGCTGCCTTCGTGCAGGAACATGATCGTGACCAGCCACGCACGGCCCGGTCATCTCAAGCGGGCTCTCGCGGCAGGGGTGCGCGGCTTCGTACCGAAGACCGCATCGGCGCAGCAGCTCGCCGAGATCATCCGGGCCGTCAACGAGGGAATCCGTTATGTGGACCCCGAGTTGGCGGCGGATGCGATCAGCGCCGGCGACTCGCCACTGACGGCTCGCGAAGCGGAGCTGCTCGATCTGGCCGCGGACGGGGCTCCGGTCGCGGAGATCGCGGCGCAGGCCTCGCTGACGGCGGGGACGGTTCGCAACTACCTCTCCGCCGCCACCGCGAAGCTGGGTGCGGAGAACAGACACGCGGCCGCGCGCATCGCCCGCGAGCGTGGCTGGCTCTAACGGCACAGACGGTACGCACCGTACCCGGCGGGGACGAATTCGGACGAGTTCGACCGTGAGGTCGAACGGGGTGCAAATATTGCGGACAGGGATATCCCTCCCTTTCCATTGTTATCTCTTGCTTACCCCCGTGCCAATTCCAGAAGATTGAGGTTTACTTGAGCTTAGTAGCCGGTGAACCCCGAAAAGCACACTGCCCAGTAACAGACTGGTCCAGTCCTTTACCTTCTGTGGCATAAAGCTGTCGCTCCGTGTTGCAACAAACTGTCACGGAATCCTCTTCTGCCGCCCACCCCGGTGCTGGCATCTTCATCTCTGCGGAAGCGAACCCAGGCAATTCACGGAGAGGTAAGCGTGCGCATAGATGCCCGCTTCGCTGCAGTCTAGGTGACGACCGAAAACTCACCGAACGGGGGACCCGCGCCCGATGACCACCCCGGGCCTCCTGGCTTCGACCACTTTCGCGAACAACAGCCAGCCATGTCTGACAAGCACAGGAGGAATTCCATGCTGGAAGAGAAGCTGAACCTTCAGATTCAGGACGAGCTCCACGAGGCGCACGCCGGTGAGATCGCGGAAGAGGCCGCCCCGGTCCTCGCCACCCCCGCCCTCGCTGGTGCCTTCGTCGGCGGCGCGGCCGTCGTGACCGGCGCCTACGCCGCCGGCAAGGCCGTCGGCTGACCACCGGCCCAACACCGGCCTGTTCCTGACTCGAGGCCGGAATCACCGTCGAAAGAACCGACCAGAACAGGAGTGTGCGCATGACCGAAGTTACTTCGCACATCAACAAGTCCGCGGAGCTCGCGGCCGTCGAGATCACTGACGCCGAGGGCGTCGTTTTCGCCGACTACACCCCGGTGCTGGCCACCCCGGGTGCCTTCCTGGGCGGCGTCGCCATCGCTTCGGCGACGGTCGCGGCCTTCGAAGCCGGCCAGGGCTGAACCACGGCTCCTTTCACCCGCTGATCATGCGGTCTCGTAGTACCCCCTTCTGCGCGGCCACATGAAATCGGGGGCCCGGTCGGCCGGACACAGACCGGCCGACCGGGTAGCACCATCATTGCGGATGGTTCATCCAGGTTCGTTGTTCCCTCTCGACCACCTTTTAAGCTCGTTTTTGTCGCCCCGCGCCTCCTGCCAAATTCTCCCCACGATTCCCATCGCCGTGATATAGACCGCCCTGTCCCGGGACACCGGCACCGAGGAGACCGCCGTGAAATCGCTTGCCCAAAAGCTGACCTCCACATTTCTCGGGCCGGTCCCGATTTCCCGTGACCGGACGCTCGCCATATCCGAGCGGCTCACGGCCGTCACGTCGCTCACGTCCAGCATCGAATACATCACCCACCAGCGGCAGATCCGCCGCGGCGGGCTGAACGACTGGACCATCGCCCGCGGCATGCACGCCTCGTCGACCCGCCCCACGCGGCGGCTGCTCGACACCGTCGGACATCCCAAGGTGACGCAGGCACTGCACGTCGCACGCATCGCGGCGGGGGCGGCGCTGCTTGCGCCCGGCAACGCACGGTGGCGTGGTGCGGCCAACATGTTCCTCGGGTTGAGCAACGCCGCTCTCTATCCACGCCATCGCTACGGCACGGACGGTTCCGACCAGGTTTCCTCGTTCGTACAGACGGCGGCGGGAATGGCCCGGCTGTCCACTCAACCCGCGGTGCAGGACGCCCTGTTGTGGTACGTGGCGCTGCAGGCGAACCTCTCCTACCTCGTCTCCGGCTGGGTGAAGCTGCTCGGTCAGCCCTGGCGGGACGGTTCCGCCCTCAACGGCATCATGCGCACCCGTACGTACGGGCACGAGGGCATGTGGAAGCTCACCAACCGCTATGCCGTGCCCGCCCGGTATCTCGCCCACGGGGTGCTCGCGCTGGAGTGCCTGTTCCCGGTGGCGTACCTCAAGGGCGGTGCGCTCGCGCGTCCGATCATGGCAAGCGCGGCGGCGTTCCATGTGGCCAACGGCTACTTCATGGGTCTGGGCCGCTTCATCACCGCGTTCGAGGCGATGCACCCGATGGTCGCCTACACCAGCGCTCCGAAGAGCCACCCCGCTGTGGCCGGCAGGGACGACCGGGCACTGACGGCCACCGCGTCCATGGCGGCCATCGGCATCACGGTCGCCGGGTTCCTCATGGCGATGCGCCGGATGCGGGCGACCGACCCGTGGCCGCACGGCCGGGTGCTCACGACGCGGCACGGCAACGAACTGCACTACAACGAGCGCGTCTCCGAGAACGACAGCTCACCCGTCCTGGTCTTCGGAACCGGCATGATCTCCACCGCCGAGCACTTCGGCTGGATCACCGAGAAGCTGGTCGAGGAGAGCGACTACGGGATCATCACCTACAGCCGCGCGGGCTACGGCCCGAGCCGGCGCCGCAGCACCGCTCCCTTCACACTCCAGGAGTCGGTGGACGACCTGGTCGACATCGTGAACAGGGCTGTCGCCGAAGGCCGGAAGGTGTACCTGGCCGGACACTCCCTGGGCGGTGAGATCGCACGGCGCGCGGCGACCGAACTGGGCGACCGCGTCAGCGGCGTGATCTATCTGGACAGCTCGCACCCGGAGGAACTGACCCGCTCCAAGCAGCAGCAGGAAGCGGCGGACCGCCTCAAGGACGGCCTGAACATGTTCACCGGGAGCCTGCGTGCCGGGATGGGCGCCACGCTCGTACGGCCGCGCTGGGTGCAGAACCTTCCAGCCGAGGTCCGCAGCCGCGCCTTCGCGCAGTACGCGGACAGCCGGCTGTGGCAAGCGGGTCTGCGCGAATGGGACGCGACGGAACGCGACTTCCATGGGTTCAGCGGTGATCTGCCGTCCGTCGAAGGGCACGCGCTGGTGCTCTCCGCACAGAGGACGGTCGACCGCGACCCGGAACAGCTGCTGATGCACAACGAACTGGCCGCCGCTCACCGGGGCGAGGGACGCGTGATCCGCAACTCGGTGGTCGAAGGGGCCGACCACGACACCATGCTCACCGACGCCCGGCTCGGCACCGATGTGGGACGCCGGATCCTGGACTTCCTCGAGGAGACCGAGGCACAGGACGGAGGCGACGGCCGGGCCGGACCGAAGGCGACAGGACGGCGCGGAAGTGCCGACCGGTCACAGGGGAACCAGTCCAAGGAGGCACGATGACCAGCTCGCAGACCCCGGCCTCGTTGGCCGGCACTCTGGCCCGTACGGCCAAGGGGACTCAGTCCGCACTCTCACGTGCCTTCACCGGACCGGGTGGAGTGACCCGTGCCGCTGCCGCCGCCGTGCTGCTCGGCACGCTCTCGGCACAGCACCCGAACCCGCTGTTCAACAAGGCGCAGAGGGTGGACATCTTCTCTGCGCTCTTCCCCAACTGGCGCTTCTTCGCGCCCACTCCGGCCCAGCACGACTACCACGTGCTCTACCGGACGCTGAACCACGACGGGGAGACTTCCTCCTGGCGGATGGTGGAAGTCATCGTCGGCCGCAAGCTGCATCAGATGTTCTGGTTCCCCGGCCGCCGGCCCGAGAAGGCGATCTTCGACATCGTCACCGAGCTGATCACGCAGCTGGACAAGGGTTTCAGCGCCATGATGAAGCTGCCCTCCTACCGGATGCTGTGCGCGTTCCTGCGTCACCGCATACGGGAGGACGGCGCAGCGAAGGGGGTGAAGGGCTTCCAGTTCACTCTCGTCCGTGCGACCGGCTTCGAGGAGAGCGATCCGGAGGTCATCTTCGTCTCGCCCTACACCCCGATGGCAGGCCCCGGCGAGTCCGCACACACCGGCGGCGCCCAGGGCTCCAAGCCCTCCTACGACTCGCACATACGGGACGACTCCCGCGAGGAAGTCCCCGTACAGCCCGCCTGACCAGCGGTCAGCACAGAGTGTCCGTCCTGCGAACCTGCGGGACGGGTGAACCACAACCGATTCCCGAAAGGGGTCACAGTGTCCAACGCTTCGATCGTCATCGCCGTCATCGGCATCCTCATCGCCGGCGCCATCGCGCTCAACATCGCCAAGAAGAAGAAGTAACCCCGCCGCCGCACCGAGACCGAGAGGAGGTCCCCGATGAGTTCCGTGGAAGACATCGGCTACGGACGCGAGTTCGGAGAGTTCTACGACCAGATCTTCCCGAGCGGCGCCTACACCGAGCCGACCGTACGGAAGCTCGCCTCCATGCACCCCCAGCCCGGCGAACGCGCTCTTGAACTCGGGGTGGGCACAGGCCGGGTGGCGATTCCACTGGCCCAGCGCGCTTTCCCCGTCACCGGCGTCGACTCCTCGCCGGAGATGCTGGCCCAGCTCACGACGAAGGCCAAGGAGGCGGGCGCGGATGTCGAGGCGGTGCACGGCGACATCCGCAGCTACACGGACGAGTCGCAGTACGGGCTCGTCTACTGCGTCCTCGCGACGTTCTC
>DATMEI010000544.1:0-5379 GCA_035556995.1 Streptomyces sp. | reverse complement strand
ATCGCCAAGCACGGCGCGAAGATGGTGACAGCCGTGGCGTGCACGAGGGTGCCGAAGCTGACCGTCGTCATCGGCGGATCGTACGGCGCGGGGAACTATTCGATGTGCGGGCGTGCCTACAGCCCCCGGTTCCTGTGGATGTGGCCGAACGCCAAGATCTCGGTCATGGGCGGCGAGCAGGCCGCTGCCGTCCTGGCGACCGTCAAACGCGACCAGTTGGAGGGGCGCGGCGAGGAGTGGAGCGCGGAGGAAGAGGCGGAGTTCCGCGCCCCGGTGCGCGCGCAGTACGAAGAACAGGGCAACGCCTACTACGCGACGGCGAGGCTCTGGGACGACGGGGTGATCGACCCTCTGGAGACCCGGACGGTGCTGGGTCTCGCGCTCACGGCCTGCGCCAACGCACCACTGCCACGCAAGGATTCCGCGGAGCCCGGCTTCGGCGTCTTCCGGATGTGAGGGGCTGCATCGTGAAGGGTGGGACTGTGACCATGTTCGACACCGTGCTGGTGGCCAACCGTGGCGAGATCGCGGTGCGGGTGATCCGCACCCTGCGTCAGCTGGGCGTCACCTCAGTCGCCGCTTACAGCGACGCGGACGCCGACGCCCGTCATGTGCGGGAGGCGGACACAGCCGTGCGCATCGGGCCGGCCGCAGCCGCGGCGAGCTATCTCTCGGCGGAGCGGCTGCTGAAGGCGGCGGCCCGCAGCGGCGCCCAGGCGGTGCATCCCGGGTACGGCTTCCTCGCGGAGAACGCAGCCTTCGCACGGGTCTGCGCGGACGCCGGGCTGGTCTTCGTCGGCCCGCCCGCCGACGCCATCGAGCTGATGGGCGACAAGATCCGCGCCAAGGAGACGGTGCGGGCAGCGGGCGTCCCGGTCGTTCCCGGCTCGTCCGGATCGGGGCTGAGCGACGGCGAACTGGCCGACGCCGCGCGGGAGATCGGCATGCCGGTGCTGCTGAAGCCCTCCGCGGGCGGCGGCGGCAAGGGCATGCGGCTCGTACGGGACGAGTCGGCGCTGACGGACGAGATCGCGGCGGCCCGCCGTGAGGCCCTGGGGTCCTTCGGCGACGACACCCTGCTCGTGGAGCGCTGGATCGACAGCCCGCGTCACATCGAGATCCAGGTCCTCGCGGACGGCCACGGCAACGTCGTGCACCTGGGCGAGCGCGAATGTTCCCTGCAGCGCCGCCACCAGAAGATCGTGGAGGAGGCGCCGAGTCCGCTGCTGGACGAGGCGACCCGTGCGGCGATGGGCGAGGCAGCTGTGGAGGCCGCCCGCTCGTGCGGCTACCGCGGCGCGGGCACGGTCGAGTTCATCGTCCCCGGTGACGCCGGATCCGGTCACGACGCCGGCGCCCCACGCCCGTACTACTTCATGGAGATGAACACCCGTCTCCAGGTCGAGCACCCCGTCACGGAACTGATCACGGGCGTGGATCTGGTGGAGTGGCAGCTTCGCGTGGCCGCCGGCGAGCCGCTGCCGTTCGGTCAGTCCGGCATCACCCTGAGCGGGCATGCGATCGAGGCGCGTATCTGCGCGGAGACGGCCCTCCCTTCGCCCGACGGCAGCCGTGTGGACTTCCTGCCCTCGGCGGGCACGGTGCTGATGCTGCGGGAGGCGGGCAGTGCGGGAGGCCGGGACGTACGCACGGACTCAGGGCTCCTGCCGGGCACCGAGGTCGGCACGACGTACGACCCGATGCTCGCCAAGGTCATCGCGCACGGCCCGGACCGGCCCACCGCGCTCCGCAGGCTGCGGGCCGCCCTGGCCGAGACGGCGGTGCTCGGTGTGGAGACCAACACCGGCTTCCTGAGACGGCTGTTGGCACACCCCGATGTGGCGGCGGGCGCGCTCGACACCGGTCTGGTCGACCGTGCGGCTGCCTCGCTGGTGCCGCGCCAAGTGCCGGAAGAGGTGTATGCGGCAGCGGCGTTGCTTCGGCAGGCGGCGCTGGAGCCCGGCACTGCCCGACCGTGGACCGACCCGTTCTCCGTGCCCTCGGGCTGGCGGCTCGGCGGCGAACCGGCCTGGACGGTGCACCACTTGCGCGTCCCCGGACACGACCCCGTCGCCGTCCACGTGCGTGGGCACGCGCATGCGCACGACGCGCAGGTCCGCGTCGGCGCCGGAGAACCGCGCACCGCCCGGCTCTGCGACGAGTCGGATGCGGACAGGGTGCGGCTCGAATGGGACGGCGTCAGCGTCCGCCTGGATCACGCCTCCTCCTCCACTGCCCTTCGCACGGGGGTGGGGGGCCCGGCCGCGCGAGGGGGCGTCCCCCCAGCCGGCCACTGGCTTGGCCGCGACGGCGACAGCTGGCACATACAGGACCACGACCCCGTGGCCGCTGCCCTTCGCGGCGGCGCGGGCGCCCACGGGGCCGACGCGCTGACCGCGCCCATGCCGGGCACGGTCACCGTGGTCAAGGCAGCCGCCGGGGACAAGGTCACCGCCGGGCAGAGCCTGCTCGTCGTCGAGGCGATGAAGATGGAGCACGTCATCACCGCCCCCTGCGACGGGACCGTCACGGAGCTGGACGTCACGGCGGGAAGCACCGTGGTCATGGACCAGGTGCTCGCCGTCGTGGAACCGCACCCCGACGCGACCGGAACCGGAGAGAAGGAGGCGGAGGCATGATCGACGGTCTGCCCATGCGGTTCGCGGGCGACGGACTGCCGTCCGAGGTGCGGATCCACGAGGTCGGCCCGCGGGACGGCCTGCAGAACGAACAGGCGACCGTGCCCGTCGAGGTGAAGGCCGAGTTCATCCACAGGCTGCGCGAGGCGGGACTCGGCACCGTCGAGGCCACAAGCTTCGTACATCCCAAGTGGGTGCCTCAACTGGCCGACGCCGAAGCGCTCATGCCGCTGCTCGCTGACCTGTCCGCGGACCTGCGGCTGCCGGTGCTTGTGCCCAACGCACGCGGTCTGGAGCGGGCGTTGGCCCACGGCTGCCGCGACATCGCCGTCTTCGCCAGCGCCACCGAATCCTTCGCGAAGGCCAACCTCAACCGCACGCTGCAGGAGTCCCTGGCGATGTTCGAGCCGGTGGTCACCCGCGCGAAGGCTGAGGGGCAGTGGGTGCGCGGCTATGTGTCCATGTGCTTCGGCGACCCGTGGGAGGGCGCCGTCCCGCCGGCCCAGGTCGTACGGGTCTGCCGCGCCCTGCTCGACATGGGCTGCGACGAACTGAGCCTCGGCGACACGATCGGCGTGGCCACACCCGGCCATGTCTCCGCGCTTCTCACCGAGTTGAACGGCGCAGGTGTGCCTGCGAGCAGTGTCGCCGTCCACTTCCACGACACCTACGGCCAGGCCCTCTCCAACACCCTCACCGCGCTCCAGCACGGCGTCACCACCGTCGACGCCTCCGCGGGCGGCCTCGGCGGCTGCCCGTACGCGAAGAGCGCCACCGGCAATCTCGCCACCGAAGACCTCGTCTGGATGCTGCAAGGGCTGGGCATCGGGACCGGGATCGATCTTGCCCGTCTGACAGCCACAAGCGGCTGGATGGCGGACCGGCTGGGCCGCCCCAGCCCCTCCCGCACCGTGCGCGCGCTCACCGGCGCGGACGCCGGCCAGGGCTCCCACCAGCACTCCCACAAGGAGCAGTGACCATCATGTCTCTCGATCACAGACTCTCCCCGGAGCACGAGGAACTCCGCCGAACCGTCGAGGAGTTCGCGCAGAAGGTCGTCGCGCCGAAGATCGGCGAGTTCTATGAGCGGCACGAGTTCCCGTACGAGATCGTCCGCCAGATGGGCGAGATGGGCCTGTTCGGACTGCCCTTCCCCGAGGAGTACGGCGGCATGGGCGGTGACTACCTCGCGCTGTGCATCGCCCTGGAGGAACTGGCCCGCGTCGACTCTTCGGTGGCCATCACCCTGGAGGCCGGCGTCTCCCTCGGCGCTATGCCCGTCTTCCGCTTCGGCACCGAGGAGCAGAAGCGCGAGTGGCTGCCCCGCCTGTGCTCCGGCGAGATCCTGGGCGCCTTCGGCCTGACCGAGCCCGAGTGCGGTTCCGACGCCGGCGGCACCCGTACGACTGCCGTACGGGACGAGAATGGGGGCACCTCACGCCTGAGTGGAACGAAGAGCGGGGGAGAATGGGTGATCAACGGCACGAAGTGCTTCATCACCAACTCCGGCACGGACATCACGGGTCTGGTCACCGTCACCGCCGTCACCGGCCGCAAGGACGACGGCGCGCCGCTGATCTCGACCATCATCGTGCCGTCCGGCACACCCGGGTTCACGGTCGCCGCCCCCTACTCGAAGGTCGGCTGGAACGCCTCGGACACCCGGGAGCTGTCCTTCTCCGACGTACGGGTCCCGGAGGCGAACCTGCTGGGCGAAGAAGGCCGCGGCTACGCCCAGTTCCTCCGCATCCTCGACGAGGGCCGGATCGCGATCTCGGCCCTGGCAACCGGGCTCGCGCAGGGCTGCGTCGACGAGTCCGTCGCCTACGCCAACACCCGGCAGGCGTTCGGCAAGCCGATCGGCGCCAACCAGGCCATCCAGTTCAAGCTGGCCGACATGGAGATGCGGGCGCACACCTCGCGGATCGCCTGGCGTGATGCTGCGTCCCGGCTGCTGCTGGGCGAGCCGTTCAAGAAGCAGGCGGCGCTGGCCAAGCTGTACTCCTCGGAGATCGCGGTGACCAACGCCCGCGAGGCGACGCAGATCCACGGGGGCTACGGCTTCATGAACGAGTATCCGGTGGCCCGGATGTGGCGGGACTCGAAGATCCTGGAGATCGGCGAGGGGACAAGCGAGGTCCAGCGGATGCTGGTGGCCCGCGAGTTGGGCGTCCCTTCCTGACGTGACCCCGGCCCCGCGGCGTAGCCGTGCCGCGGGGCCACGCCACCGCGGCGTCCACAGAGAGGCGCCGCGTGACGCCTCACGCACACCGTGTCGCCCGGAGAGCCGGCACCTGGCATCCTGGCTGCCGGGGGAATCATGACTGAGCAGCCCACCAGGCCCACATCCGGCCAGCCGGAGCCGGAAGTCCCGCTGGCACACCTGTACTTCGGCCGCGAAGACGCAGAACGCGACATGGCCGACGGCCTGCTGCGCGCGGGCTTCCAGCAGACACTCGCCTACGAGGCGGCGCTCTCCGGCCGGAAGATGCTGATCATCGGTCGCAAGGGCTCCGGCAAGAGCGCCATCTGCATGCATCTGACCGCACCGGGCGTCCACGCCGGCGGCACCCTTCTCATCACTCCGGACGACGCCGCGGGCGACGAGATCCGCCGTTTCGAACTGCAGGGTCTGACCAGCGACACCTCCAAGTCGCTGATCTGGCGCTACGTCTTCGCGGTGCACGCGGCCCGTCATCTCGTCGCGCACACCAAGGATGCGCACGGCTGGCGCACTCCG
>DATMEI010000543.1:0-10660 GCA_035556995.1 Streptomyces sp. | reverse complement strand
AGTTCACCAGCGCGCCCGCGCCGGTTGGACCGCGGGACGCCGCCGACCTCCAGCGCCTCCTCCAGAACGCGCCGGACGTTGAACCGCGGGTCGAACGACCCCAGCGGATCCTGGTGGACCATCTGGATGCCGCGGCGGGCCCGCCTGCTCTCGCCCTGCTTCATCGCCTTCCAGGACCGGCCGTCGACGAGCACGTCGCCGCGGTCCGCGCCGGTCAGGCCGAGCGCCACGCGGGCGAGAGTGGTCTTGCCGGAGCCCGACTCCCCGACCAGGCCCAGGGTTTCGCCCTCGGACAGGCTGAAGGACACGTCGTCCAGCACACGCCTGCGGCCGAAGGCCTTGGTGACCCCGCGAGCCTCCAGCAGCGCGGGAGACCGGCGTACGGCGGTCGGAGGCGCGGCGGGCGGCATCTGCGTGGGGACAGGGGGCGGCACGGCGGCGGGCCGTACGGCCGCGCCCGGGGTGCGTACGGCCAGGCCGGGACTGCGTACGGACGGTACGGCGCCCAGGAGTTCACGCGTGTACGGGTGCTCCGGAGCGGTCAGCACCTGCCGCGCCGGGCCCTCCTCGACCGCCGCCCCGTCCTTCATCACCAGGACGCGGTCGGCGAGTTGGGAGACCACCGCCAGGTCGTGGCTGATGAGCAGCAGCGCGGTCCCCGCCTCCTTCTGCCGGGCGAGCAGCGCCAGGATCTGCGCCTGCACGGTGACGTCGAGGGCGGTGGTGGGCTCGTCGGCGACGACGAGCGGCGGGTCGCAGGCGAGGGCGGAGGCGATGAGGGCGCGCTGACGCAGCCCGCCGGACAGCTCGTGCGGATACTGCCGCGCACGGATCTCCGGCTCGGGCACCCCGACTGTGCGCAGGAGTTGGACGGCGCGGGCCGCGGCCTCACCGCGCGGCACGGCACGGTGCAGCCGCAGGGCCTCGGCGATCTCCTGTCCGACGCGGCGCAGCGGGTCGAGCGAGGCCAGCGCGTCCTGGAGGACGAGCCCGATGCGCGATCCGCGTACCTTCCGCCACTGGCTGTCGGTGTAGCGGCTGGCGTCCTTGCCGTCGACGCGCAGCGAGTCCGCCCGTACGTCGGCGCCGGGGCCCGCGAGTCCGATGAGGGTGCGGGCGGTGACGCTCTTGCCGGAGCCCGACTCGCCCACGACGCCCAGGCATTCGCCGGGGTGCACGGCGAGCGAGAGGCCGCGTACGGCCTGCTTGCCGCCGAACTCGACGGTCAGGCCCGTGGTTTCGATGAGCGGCTTCGTCGCGAGGCTCATGCGGCCCTCCCTTCCACACGCCGCTGGAGCCAGCGGCCGGTGACCGTGATCGAAAGAACCGTCATGGTGATCGCGAGTCCGGGGAAGACGGCGACCCACCAGGCGATGCCGAAGTAGTCCTTGCCGCCGGCGAGCATGGCGCCCCACTCGGGTGCGGGCGGCTGCGCGGCGAAGCCGAGGAAGCTGAGCGAGGAGACGGCGACGATCGCCGTGCCGACCTCGATGGTGGCGAGCACCAGGATCGGTGCGAAGGCGTTGGGCAGAATGTGACGTGCCACGATGCGCGGCCCGCTCAGGCCGAGTGACCGGGCGGCCTCCACGTACAGGGAACGCCGGATCACCATGGTCTGTACGCGCACCAGCCGGGCGTACACCGGGATCGTGTAGATCGCGATGGCGTACAGCGTGCCGACCGCTCCCGGCCCGATGACGCTGAGGATGAGCAGGGCCAGGAGCAAGCTGGGCAGCGACAGCACCATGTCGCCCAGCCGCATCACGATCTCGTCGGCGACGCGGCCGCCGAGGGAGGCGAGCAGGCCCAGCAGGGTGCCGCTCACAACGCCGAGTGCGGTGGCTCCGAGTCCTGTGAGCAGGGAGGGGCGGGCGCCGTAGATGATGCGAGTGAGGATGTCGCGGCCGTTGGCGTCGGTGCCCAGGAGGTGTTCGCCACCGGGCGGCGACAGAGTGTGGAGGATGTCGGTCTCCGCGGGCGAGCCGCTGGTGAGCAGGCCCGGGGACAGCGCCGCCATCACGATGAGCGCGATGAACAGCATGGAGGCCCACAGGCCGGGCCGGATTCTGGCCCGCACGGTCGCGGACGGCATCACTGGGCACCTCGCAGCCGGGGGTCGATGACGCGGTAGAGCAGGTCGAGCACGGTGCTGACGACGACGTAGATCAGGGCGCTGAGGAGTACGACTCCCATCACCACGGGCAGGTCCTTCTCCTTGACGGCCGTCAGGACGAGACGGCCGATGCCCTGCCGGTTGAAGACCTGCTCGATGACGACCATGGCGCCGATGAGTGAGCCGAGCATCAAGCCGGTGAGTGTGGCGATCGGCAGCAGCGCGTGCCGCAGTGCGTGCCGCAGCCGTACGCCGAAGTCGGACATGCCCCGGGCTCTGGCGGTCAGCACGAACGGTTCGTCCAGCGCGAGTTCGAGACCTTCCCGCATGACCTGGGTGAGCAGGGCGGTGATCGGGACGGCGACCGCGACGGACGGCAGTACGAGACTCGCCGGGCCGCTGTCCGCGGTGGAGGGGAACCAGCCGAACTGGAAGGAGAAGAAGGTGAGCAGCAGGATCCCGACCCAGAAGGTCGGTATGGAGATCCCGATCAGCTCGACAGCGGACGAGAGCCCGCGCAGCCAGCGCGCCCGGTGCGCGGTGAACAGCGCCAACGCGACCGAGGCGACGAGGGCGAGCGCCATGCCGGCCAGCGCGAGTTCGACGGAGTCGCCGAGCTGCGTGCCGACCGCGGAGGTGACGGACTGGTGCAGCTTGTAGCTGTGTCCGAGGTCTCCGGTGAGCACGTTGCCGATGTACGAGCCGTACTGGGCGATCAGCGGCCGGTCCAACCCGTAGTCGGCGACGATCTGTTGACGTACCAGCGGGGAGACGTTGCTCGTACCGATCAGTGCGTCCTCCACGCTCCCCGGAGTGAGGAGGAGCGCGGAGAACGACACGGTGACCGCTCCCCAGAGCACAAGCAGTGACGTGCCCAGCCGGATCAGCGCCGCCCGCAGGAGGCGCCTACGGCGGGACGGCCACCGCTTCACTGCGTGTTTCATTTATTGGGTTTCCATGCGTCGTAGAAGATCGGGTACGCCTGCGGGTCGAAGGTGATGCCGTGGACGTCCTTGGAGCGGCCCATCAGGTTGGTTTCGACGTAGACGGGGAACGCCGCGGCTTGTTCCGCGATGCGCTGCTGTGCCTTCGCGTAGTACTGCTCGCGCTTCCGCTTGTCGGTGGTGGCGAGGGCGGCCTCAAGCCAGCCGTCGGTCTTCTCGTCGTTGAAGCGAGCCCCGTTCGTGCCGAACTTCTCCGGGGTGGGGATGCTTTCGGAGTGGAAGAGGTTGCGCAGGGAGTCCGGCTCGCTGCGGCGCCAGCTCAGGTCCATCATTCCGTAGTCGCCCTCTACGTACTGCTTCTGGTATTCGGCGAGCGTGACGAGCTTCGGCTTCACCTCGAAGCCGAGGTTCTTGGCCTCCGCCTGGATCTGCTCGGTGAGCGTCTGGCTCTGCTCGTTGGCGCCGTTCTCCTCGATGTACGGCCAGGTGATGGAGAGACGCTTACCGTTCTTCACGCGGTACTCCTGGGAGTCGCGCTCGTCCCAGCCGGCGTCGTCGAGCAGCTTGGCGGCCTTCTTCGGCGAGTACTCGCGCTGCTGTGCCGTCTGCTTGTCGTAGCCGAAGGTGGTGGGGGACAGCGGGGTGCCGCCGGCGAAGGCGTGTTCCTTGAAGTAGAGGTTCTCGACGACGACTTCGAACCTGATGCCGTCGCGGAACGCCTCGCGCACCCTGCGGTCCTTGAAAGGGCCCTTCTCGGTGTTCGGGAAGTACGAGTACACGCCGCCGGGCGCCTGCCGCTTGTCGATCCGCAGATTCGGGCTGGAGCCCACCTGGTCGGCGGCGGCGGGCGCGACGTTCGCCACCGCGTCCGCCTGGTTGCTGTTGAGGACGCCGAGCCGCCCGGACTCCTCGGTGGAGATGCTGAATTCGAGCTTGTCGAGGTGGGCGGGGCCGCTGTGCTTCGAGCCCTCGGGCTCCCACTTGTAGTCGTTGTTGCGGCTGTAGGTCACGCCCACCTTCGGCGTGTACTCCTGCATACGGAAGGGGCCGCTGCCCACGAGCTTCTTCGCGATCGCGTCCGCGCCCTTCTTCAGGTGCTTGGGCGACTGCATGCCGAAGTAGGCCGTGGAGAAGGAGGAGAGGACCGGTGCGTGCGGCTTGTCGAAGGTGACCTCTACGGTCCAGTCGTCCTTCACCTTGCTGGACTTGTAGGGCTCGATGAAGCCGGCGGCCAGCTCGGACTTGGTCTTCGGGTCGACGATGCGGTCGAGGTTGGCCTTGACGGCTTCCGCGTCGAAGCGTGTGCCGTCGCTGAACTCGACGTCCTTGCGCAGTTCGAAGGTGTACGTCTTCTGGTCCTTCGAGATCTTCCACGACTTGGCGAGCCACGGATGGATGTTGCCCGCCTTGTCCATGGAGACGAGCGAGTCGAGCACCGGCCGTGCGAAGAGGGCCGTGACGTCCTGGGGGCTGGCGTGCGGGTCGAGGAGGGCGGGCTCGGTGTTGACCGCGAACTTCAACGTTCCGCCCTTGACGGGACGGTCGGACGCCTTCCCGTCCTCCGTACCGCCGCCGCAGGCGGTGAGCGTGAGCGTCAAGCAGGCGAGCAAAGTGACGGCCCTCGGCCGGTGAAGCACCTTCATGGGGGTGATGCCTCCTGGAGACTGATTCAGGATCTTCTGAGCGGTCTGATCTCTCTGGTCCCTCTGTTCTCGTCCGGACTGGCCGGACTGTTCTGAACTGGCCTGCCGCTGCGTGGAGTTGCGCGTCGGCTGGGGTGCACCGGTACGCACCACGCCGGCGAGCAGGCCGCCCCCGTCCCCGGGGGTCCGTACACACCGCTCCGTGCTCAGTCGGCCGGTCACGCCGGCGGACCACGGAGCGGGTCCGTAACACCCGGCGCGATGCTCCGGGTTGGTGCCGAGTCAGCTCTTGGCGAGTGCTTCCCGCACCGCGGGAACGATCTCCCGAGCCCAGCGGCCGAGGCAGACCTCGGTCGGTGCCGGGTCGGCGAAGTCGAAGAACACGAAGCCGCCGGCGCCGCGTTCGAGGACCGCGTAGGTGAGTTCCTCGACCCACTGGTCCACCGAGCCGCCGGCCCAACGGCCGTCCTCGTCCCGTGTCCTGGGCAGCGGCTTGTCGGTGATGCGGCCCGGCAGGTTGAAGATGGTGGTGATCTCGGCGGGGTCACGTCCGGCCGCGACGGCCGCCTCGTCGATGCGGGGGCGGGAGTCGCGGTACAGGTCGCTGGCCCAGTCGGAGGCGTGCCCGGGGAACCAGCCGTCGGCCACGCGGCCGGCGACGGCCAGCGACTTGGGGCCGACCGAGCCCGTCCACACGGGGGGCGCCGCGGCGGGTGACGGCGTCGCGTCGTACACCGAGTAGAACTCCCCCTCGAACGTGACGGGCGGGCCTCCCCCGGAGAGCTTCCGGATCACCACGACGGCTTCCTCGAGTGCCCGCACGGCCTCCGCGGGGCTGAGCCGCTGCACTCCCATACGGACGATGTCGTCCCAGGAACCGCCGGCGCCCAGACCGAGGGCGACACGGCCGCCCGACAGCGCGGACAGCGAGGTGAGAGAACGGGCCAGCATCGGTGCGGGGCGGCTCGGCAGATTGGTGACGTTGACGGCGCCGGTGATGCCGGAGGTGCTGCCGAGCACGACGCCGAGGATGGCGTAGGCGTCGAGCTTCGAGCCCGCGTAGGGGTGGTCGGAGATGGTGAACAGGTCGAGGCCGTCCCGGTCGGCCTGCGACGCGTGCTTCAGGACTGCGGAGACGTCGTCGAAGCCTGTCTCCCACGGACCGAAGCCGAACTTGGGTGTCTGTTCTGGTGCCGTCATGCGTGCCTCTCTCTGAGCTGAGCTCTGGGGTGCTGAGCGTCGGTGCGTGCGGCGGACGAGGCCCGGGGCACCGGCGGTGCACTTGCCCGCTTCCCCCGTACGGAGGCGGGCGAGTGCGGCCGCCGCAGGCCCACAAGCCTTGTGTCGCCCCGTGCACCGAGCAAGGGACGGTGATTCAGATGTGTGTCAACTACCTTCAGATGCCGTGCAGTTGTGTCAGACCCGCGTCAGACGCGATCCGGGTTGCGAGCGCGCAGGCGTGTCATGAACCGGCGGCCTGTCCGCCGGGCGGCTCCCCCTCGGTCCAGGTGAGCGCGAAGTCGAATTGGCGTATTCGCCAGCCCGCCGCCGTACGCACGGTCTCGGCCTCGTAGTGGCCGCCGATGCTGTAGTGGGTTCCGGGGTCCTCGCGGCGCTTCACGTGGAAGGCCTGCAGATGCCCGCGGACGCGGGCGCGGTCGCCGTCCAGCTCGATGGTGTGGTTGCCGCTGAGATGGTGGCTGCGTTCGAAGGTCGCGCCCGTCATCTTCTGGAACCGCTCCAGCTCAGCCCTGCCCTCGAACTCGCCGAAGGGGAAGACCACGAGCGCGTCCTCGGTGAACACCGAGTCCAGCCAGTCGGTTTCACCCCGGTGCCTGTCGAGGAGCATCGCGTACCTGTCGCAGAGCGCGGCGACGTCCGCGCGGTCCCTGAGCTGCCGGACCTCGTCGCGCAGCGCGGCGATCTCGTCCTGGACGGAAGCCATGTCGTTGTCCCTTCTGGTCACTTCCGGCTGCCACGGCCGGCCGGCACTGCTGATGGGGAGGTACGGGCGAGCGCCCCGGGCAGGATCCGGCGTACCGCCGGAGGGCCCGGCGACGCCGTTCCGTCGCGCACGACGACGGCCGCCGAGTGGTCCGGTCCGGCGGGAAGGTCGTGCACAACCCACCCCGGTGGCCTGCTCGTTGCGTCAGCCCCGAGGTAGTCGCGACGGGGCGGTCGGCACAGCCCTGTGCCGAGGGCCTTGAGGTATGCCTCCGTCCGCACCCAGATCTGCGCGAAGGCTTCGGCGAGACGGTCGTACGGCACATTGCCGAGTTCCGCCCGCTCACCGGGGTGCAGCCGCGGAGCGCACAGCGACGCCGTGGTCGGGGAGGGGACCTGCTGCACGTCGACTCCGACCGGTCCCCCTGACCCGACGGCCACGGCCGCAAGGACCAGATCGCCGCTGTGCGAGAGGGAGAAGCCCGGACCTTCGCCCCCTGCGACCACCGGACGGCCGTGCGTCCGCCCGCAGCCACGACACGGCTCTCTCTCGTAACGCACCTGGGCCGGCGTCACGCCGAGGTGCCCGGCGAGGAGCCGGCGGAGCAGCACGTGTGCGGCGAGGTAGCGGAAGGCCGCACGGGGACCGGCGAACGAGGCACCACGGGCACGCTCCTGGTCGTCGAGCACGGAGAGGTCGAGCCCGGAGAGGTCGAGCCCGGAGAGGTCGAGCGGGGAAGCGTCCGGAGCGGGAGGGCGGGGTGCGGAGGAGCCCTTCCGGCTGTGTTCCGGCAGCCGCAGCAGCCACAGTTCGACGCCGCCGGTGGCCACCGGTGCCGGTGCGTGGTCGTCGTCCATCCCTTGCCTCCCTCCTTCCTGTCCCGGATTCCTCGTCCCGCCGGCTGTCCGACGGGGGCTTCTTCGACGTGCACGGCTCCCGCCCCGCCGAACGACGCAGGGAGCAGGGAAGATCGACGGCCGCGGACAGGTTGGGGTCCTGCCCGCGGCCGGATCGCAGGCGACGGGGGAACGCCTGCGGTTCAGGCCCCCAGCAGCGCGCCACCGGTCGCGTCGAGCGACGTACCGGTTATCCAGCGCGCTTCGTCGGAGGCGAGGAACGCGACGACGTCAGCCACGTCGTCCGCCTCGCCGATCCGCTTGAGGGCCGACATCTCGGTGATCTCCCGCACGACGGCGGGGTCGTTCCAGTGCGGGCCGCTGGTGCGGGTCGCACCCGGCAGCACGGTGTTGATGGTGATGCCGCGCGGGCCGAGCAGCTTCGAGAAGTGCGGTGCCAGCTGTTCCAGCGCACCCTTCGTCATCGCGTACGTCACCGACGAGGGGTCGCCGAGGCGTGTGAGCCCGGAGGAGATGTTGATGACGCGTCCGCCCTCGGGGAGGTGCTCGAGGGCACGCTGGACGAGGAAGAAGGGCGCCTTGACGTTCACGGCGAAGAGCCGGTCGAAGTCCTCGCCCGTGGCCTGTTCCGGAGGCCCTGCGACCTTCACCGCCGCGTTGTTGACGAGGATGTCCAGCCGGCTGCCGCCCGTACGCTCCAGCAGTCCCTTCTCCAGCCCGTTGAAGAGTTCGTCGACGTCTCCGGGAACACCCAGCTCCGCACGGACGGCGAAGGCCTGGCCGCCGTTCTTCTCGATCGTGCCGACGACCTCGCGAGCGGCGTCACCGTTGCTCGTGTAGTGGACTGCGACCAGTGCGCCCTGTTCGCCCAGACGGAGGGCGACGGCGCGTCCGATGCCCCTGCTCGATCCGGTGACGAGGGCCGTCCTGTCCGTGAGCCTTGCCATTGCCGTACTCCTGCTTCAGGTCCGTGTTCCGGACTCGTCGTCGCTGTCGTGTACTTCGCTTCTCTGTGGGGTGCCGCGATGTGCACCCGCGCCGGTGTGCGGCGCGCTACGCCCAGGGGAGAGTCAGCCAGCCGGGCCGGCTTCGCCGGTGCTTGCCGTAGACCGGTTCGGTACGCCTGTGCCTCCCGCGCCTGTGCACGAGGCCGCCGACGATGAAGGCGGCGAGCACACAGGTCCCCGCCACCACGAGCAGAACGACGTGCCACGCGTCCGTGTAGTGCCGGGCGAGCACCCCTTGATTGCCGCCGCCGAGGTCGCCCGCGGCTATTCGGCCGGCCAGCGACCGCTTCCCGACATCCACCTGGATCAAGCTCACGAGTGCGGCGCCGAAGACTGCGAGGGCCAGGGTGTTCGCCCCGCCGCGCACCGTGTTGAGCAGCCCGGAGGCCATACCGACGCGGTCCGCGTCGACGAGGTTCATGGCCTGGGGGTCGACCAGGGCGGTGGCGATGCCGTTGCCGCTGCCGAGCAGGATGAGAGGGCCCATGAGCTCCAGCAGCCGGGAACCGGGGCTCAGCACAGTCAGCCACGCGTTTCCCGCGGCCATCAGCAACAGTGCCGTGACGATGAGCATGCGCGGCCGTACGCCCATGTTGACGAGCCGTCCGGACAGGGGCGGCACCAGCAGCACCGGCACGGTCATGGCGAGCATGATCACGCCTGCCTCGCCGGCCGTGAGCCTGCCTGCTCCCTGGAGGTAGGTGGGCAGGTAGACCAGCACACCCACGGTGCCGACGGACATGGTGAGCGCCGCCAGCAACCAGCCCAGGAACGGGCGGTTGCGCATGAGTCCCAGGTCCAGTACGGGGTCCGAGGTGCTCCGCTCTATCTGGTGGAACACCACCAGGACGGCCAGCCCGGCGGCGAGGCAGCCGAGCACCGTGAAGCTCGCCCAGCCCTCCTGCGACGCCTGATTGATGCCGTACATCAGCGCGACGAAACCGAGCACGAAGGCGATGGTTCCGTACAGGTCGACCTTGGGCCGCTCGTCCGCCCGCGACTCCCTCATGAAGAAGGTGCCCAGGAGCACCAGCACGCCCACGCCCCCGAAAACGGCGAACATCTCGCGCCAGCCGAAGGCGCCGACCAGCCAGCCCGCCGCAGTGGGGCCGAAGGCGAGGCCGATGCCGACGGTGGTGCCGACCCCGGCGAAGGCACGCGTGCGAGCCGCCCCGGAAAAGGTGCTTCCCAGGACCGCGCCACCGCCGGCCAGCACGCAGGCCGAGCCCACTCCGGCGACCACACGGGCGATGTCGAGAAGGATGATGTTGTCGGCCACCGCGGCGCCGAAGCTGCAGGCGACGTAGAGCGTGGCTCCGATACGGAAGATGCGGCGACGCCCCAGGATGTCGCCGAGCGACCCGGCGACGAGCGTCAGACAGGAAGCCGCAAGGAAGTATCCGGTGACCACCCACTGCAGGGCGCCGCTGCCGGCCTTGAGGTCGCCGGCGATCTGGGGCAGGGCGACGCTCGTCCCCGACATCGCCATGGGAACGACGAGGAAGCCCAGCAGCACGGCGGCGAGCGTCAGCAACTCGCGCACTTTGGGGGACTTCGGAGTCTCGGCCTCGAGCATCGTCGGAGCCTCCTCCCGCACGTCCTGCCCTTCGGCCACCTCTGCACTCATAATATTTACAGTAAAACCTGTAAGGCACTGTGTAAAGCGTTCATTGTTCCCCCGCTTGTTCCGTCCGGGGGTGCGGCGGCACCGGGAGCCCAGTGGCCGCCGCGCCGGAACGTCAACTCAGGCCGCGCGCCGCCACGTTCGGGGGCCGTCGAAGCCGGCTGCCCGCTCGGGTCTGCGCCACAGCGCCGTCACACGGGGCAAACCGGAGGCGGGCTCCCCGTACGCCACCGCGGCCCGGGAGCGGCGGGCGAGCAACACCACAGCGAGCGCCGCCAGTTCCTCCGGCTCCGCATGGCCGCGCTCGACGCGCAGGAGCAGCGGGACGGCAGGACCGTCCTGCGCCTGCTCCGGTAGCTGCATCTCCAGCACCTGCGCCTCCACGGTCGCCCGTGCGTGCGTCTGTGCTCCCTGTCGCTGCTCTCCGTCTCGCTGTGCTCGCTGTGCTCGCTGTGCTTCCTGTCGCTGTTCCGGCATCGTGAACTCTCCTGTCACTGGGGCGGGTTGCCGTGCTTGCGCCGAGGCAG
>DATMEI010000542.1:0-6318 GCA_035556995.1 Streptomyces sp. | reverse complement strand
GCCTCGATGGTTCCGGCGCGGGAGGCGTACGGCAGTGAGACTGCCGTGCCGTCCGCGAAGACATGCCGGACCGCCGGATCGAGCCGGACGAGCTCGATGCGCTCTTCCAGCGGGTCCCTGCCCGTCTTGACGAACAGGTCGCGGTAGACGGCCGGCAGGTGCAGCAGCCCGGGCCCGGTGTCGAAGCAGAAACCGTCCCGTTCGTAGCGCCGCACCCCGCCGCCGTAGGTTTCCGCGCGCTCGTAGACCGTCACCTGGTGCCCGGCGACGGCGAGCCGCGCGGACGCCGCCATTGCGCCCAGCCCGGCGCCGATCACCGCAATACGTGCCATGACGGGGGACTTTAGCGGGGCGGCCGTACGACTGCCTGGGCGGATCTGCCCGGGGACGCGTGCGCAGGACTGAGTACCGCTACCTAGCCGCGCAGTTGAGTACGGGAGCGGATGGGAGAAGAGGTGCCGGAACGGCAGAGTGATGCACACAGCAAGGGGCGCTGGCCCGGCACCGCCGACACGGGGTGGCGGAACGGGGCAGCCCCCTTGCCGGGGACGCGGGATCACGGGGGACCCGCGGGAACGGGGGAACGGGGGAAGACCGTGCGCAGCCCCTTGGACCGGGTGGTCAGGGGTGCGTCTGCCGGGACTGCGGACGCACCTGCCGGCTACCGGGGCTGCGCACAACCCCCGACCCTCCCCTGCAGCAGCAGGGACAGTGCGCCGTGCACGTCGTCGAGGGTGCGCTCCGGCTGGAACGCCTTCCAGTCCAGGGCGGTCACGAGCACCATGCCCACCAGGGCGGAAGCGGTCAGTGAGATGTCGATCTCTCCGCTCAGCTCGCCCTCTTCGACACCGGCCTGCAGCTGGGCCTCCACCTCCGCGACTGCTTCCTTACGGACGACCGTCAGGGTCGAGTTCCAGGCTCGGTTGGTACGCCACAGCTCGGCGACATAGAGCTGGGTGAAGGCCGGATAGCGGTCGATGAAGGCCAGCCCTGCCCGGACCATCGCGTCGAGAGCGTCGACTCGCCCGCCGCCTGTCCGCGCCGTCGAATCGGCGGCCTCCCGCAGATCTGCGGTGAGCAACTCCACGCCGTGCCGCAGCAGTTCCTCGAACAGTTCGTTCTTGCTGGTGAAGTTGTAGTAGACCGTCCCTTTGGCGACGCCCGCGCGCTCGGCGATCTCCTCCACCGTGGTGGAGGAGAAGCCCTGTTCGGCGATGAGTGTGACGGCCGCCTGGAAAAGCTTCTCGCGGGTCGAGTTGCGGCTGCGCCGGGTGCGGGCGCCGCCGCCTCTGCTGCCGCCGGCGCCCGCGGTGGTACTCGTCATGAAGCCGATCCTCCTCCAGCAACGCGGCTCACAGCGCGATCTCCGGGTGCAGCCGGTCCAGGGTCCACACCTGCTTGCTCCGCGCGGTCACGGCCGTCAGCGCGAGCGCGCCCACGGTGAAGGCCAGCAGCACCAGGCACGCCCGCCACACCGGCCACAGGCCGCCGCCGGTGACGAGGTGCCGCAGCCCCTCGACGACGTAACTCATCGGCAGGAAGGGGTGCACGGCGTTGAAGAACCCCGGGCTGGTCTGTATCGGATACGTGCCGCCGGCCGACGTCAGTTGAAGCATCAGCATGGCCAGCACGAGGATGCGTCCCGCGGGCCCGAAGCGGGCGTTGAGCAACTGCACTATGGCCGTGAAGCACAGGGTCGTCAGCAGCACGAAGCCCACCGTGCCCGCCTGGCGGGCCAACTGCAGTCCCAGACCCCAGTGCAGGACACTCAGCAGCGCCACCGCCTGCGCGGCCCCGATCGCCGCGACCGGCAGCCAGCCCGCAAGGGCGATGCGCCCGGCCGGTGCGCCCGCGGCCAGTGCGCGCTTGTTGAGCGGCTGGAGCAGCATGTACGCGATCATCGCACCGACCCAGAGCGCCAGCGGGATGAAATACGGTGCGAACCCCGTGCCGTAGTTGGGTGCGGAGTGTGTCTTGCTGGAGGAGAGGCCGACGGGGTCGGACATGACGTCCGTACGGTCCTTGCGCTCCTGCTCGTCGTAGTCGGGGATCTTCTTCACGCCGTCGTGCAGGCCGCCTGAGAGCTGACCGGAGCCGTCGGCGAGTTTGAACATCCCGCCGTTGAGCGTTCCCGCGCCCTCGGACAGCTTGCCCAGGCCGGCGTCGAGCTGTGCGGCGCCGCTCTGGGCTCGCGCGAGGCCTGAATCGAGCCTTCCCGCGCCCTTGGAGACCTTCTGCGCGCCCTTGTTGAGCTTGTGGATCTGTGCGACTGCGGTGTCGAGGTCCTCACCGAGGTGCGGGGCGCGGTCGGCGAGCGCGTTCGCCTGGGTGCGCAGATCGTCCAGGCTTTCGCCGAGCCGGGTGAGGTTCTCCTGCTTCTTCACGACCCTGTTGACGTCCTCGGCGACGTCGGCCGCCGTGTCCGCCGCGTCCACGGCCTTCTTCAACTGTGGGCAGGAGGTGTCCAGTTCGACCGGGCCCTCGCAGCGCACCCGGTAGAGGGCGGCGAGGGTGTCGGCGGCCTTGCGCGAGTCGGTCTGCGCCTTGCTCGCGGCGGCCGGCAGTCTGCCGAGGTTGTCCTTGAGCGTCTTGCTCATACGGGCGGTGTCGCGGGCCGCCGTGCCGATCTCGTCCCCGTGCTCGTCGAGGAACGGCCGCACTTTGCCGGCCACACCGTCGACCTTGTCGGCCAGTTTCTGCGTACCGTCGGCGACCTGCTTCGAGCCCCCCTTCAACTTGCCCGCGCCCGTGTGCAGCCGGCCCGTGCCGTCCTTGAGGGTGCCGCTGCCCTTCTCGGCGTCACCGAGCCCGTCCTTCAGTTCCCCGGTCCCCTTCTTCGCACGGCCGATCCCGTTGCCGAGTTCGTCCGCGCCCTCGGCCGCCTTCGCGGTCCGGTCGTGCAGAGTCGAGAAGGAGAGAAAGATCTTGTCGTAGAAGCCGCGTGAGGCGTTGCTGGAGGCGGCAGCCCGTACCTCGGAGAAGACGGTGCGTGAAATCTGCCCGATCACGTAGTTGCCGGCGTCGTTCGTGCTCACCTTCAGGGCACCCGTCTGCGGGCTGTCGCCCGAACTGGAGGCGACGCGTTCGCTGAAGTCGGCGGGCACGGTCAAGGACAGGTAGTAGCGCCCCTCCTCGACACCCTTCCGTGCGTCGGCGGCATCGGTCTCGTGCCAGTCGAAAGTGTCGCTGCCGTGCAGGCCCTTGACGATCGAGTCGCCGGCCTCCAGCCGTTCACCCTCCGCCTCGGCGCCCCGGTCGTCGTTGACGAGAGCGACGGGAACCTTGTCGAGCCGCTCGTACGGATCCCAGAAGGACCAGAGATAGAGCGCGCCGTAGAGCAAGGGCAGCAGGAGCATCGCGGCCAACGCCGCACGGGGAAGCCGCCCCCTCCCGAACCGCTTGAGCTCAAGCGCGGCCAGCCTCGGCGAGCGCATCTGCCGCATCCCCCTTCGTCGTCTGTGCCAACTGTTCGTCCACCGCTGTCTGTTCGGCCTGCGGCACGCCCGTACGGACCACGACCGCATCCGGAGGTGCCTGGCTGCACACGGCCAGCACGGTCGTGCCCGTCTCCGCGACCGAATGCAACAGCCGCCACGCCCGGGTGCGTTCGTGCTCCGAGAGCTTCAAGTCCACGTCGTCCACGGCCAGCAGCCGGGGCCGGCCCAGCAGCGCGAGCGCGACGGACAGCCGAAGGCTCTCCAGGCGCTCCAGGTCCCGTATGCGCGTGCGCTGCCCCTTCGGCAGGGTCTCCAGGTCGAGGCCGGCAGCCGCCAGGGCGGCGTCGAGGCGTGCGCGGGAAGCAGCGGTCCGCCGGCTGCGCGGACCCAGCAGAGCACGCAGCGAACCGTCGAACCGCCGCTGCAGCAGCATCTGTTCACGCAGCTGTTCGGCGACGGACAGAGACGGCTCGAGATCGGTGACTCCGGGCACCGCGCCGAGCGCGCTGAAGCGGCGCACGGCTGCGAGCTCCTTCGGCAGACGGTGGCCTCCCACCTGCGCGTGCCCGGCCGTCGCCTTCATCCGTCCGGTGAGCGCCAGCAGCAGACTGGTGCGTCCCGAACCCGAGGGGCCCTCAAGGGCGATGAGTGAACCGGGCGGTGCGTCGAAGCCGATGCCTCTGAAGACTTCGCCGCGCGTCCCGTCGAGACCGAAGTCCTCGGCGAGGACGCCGGCGCCGTTACGGCCGTCCCTGCCGGCGACTTCGTGGGAGTCGTGTGGTGCGCCCTGTGGTGCGCCGCCCATGCCTCCTGCCTCCCTCCGCGACAGCCGGTCCTGCCGGCTCGATTTTTTGAACTGACTGGTCAGTACAAATTATGCAGCATCGCGCGGCGGGCGCGGGCGCCGCCCCCCGAACAGGGCGCCGTGGGCCCCGAGATGAGGGCCTCATGCGTGAGTGATGGCTGTTTGCGCAGGTCAGGGCAGATTGTCAGTGGCGTGCATCACGATGTGTACATACGGCCGATTCATCGAAGTGCCAGACGACGACAGGAGGTTGGTTCCCGTGCAGCGACCCTCTCGGGGAGCACCCCCGAACTCCCTGCCTGCGAGTGATGTCCACCCCGTACTGCGCCGTGCCGCCGCACCACCCGCCGCGCTCGACCTGCTGGCTCAGGCTCAGCACGGGCTGGACGAAGCCGCGGCGATGGAGACGCCGAACGAGAGGTATGCCACAGCTCACCTGGCCGCGCTCCGCACCGCTGCCGCCGTGCTGGCCGTACGCGGACGTCCCGAGACCAGCGAGCGGCGCAGGCGGGCCATCCGCAGCGCCTGGGAAGTGCTTCCGGAGGCCGCGCCCGAACTGGCCGAGTGGAGCCTCTTGTTCGCCTCCGGCGCCGCCAGGCGAGCGCGCGCCGAGGCCGGGATACAGGGCGCGGCCAGCTGGCGCGACGCCGACGACCTGGTGCGCGACACCGAGGTCTTCCTGCGTCTGGTGGAACGGATGCTGGTCTCGCAGCCCGCGTTGCCGCAGCCGCGCGTCGCCCCGGCCGACGAAGGACGCGCCGCGGGGAGCTCTTCCACGGTGTCGACTGCACGCTCTCCGGCACGAATACGGCAGCCCCGCGCCCAGCCGGAGCACCGGCGCAAGCGTGCGGGCTGACCCGAGGACGGCAGTGCCGCCGTGGCACGGTCAGTTGGGCCGTGCGCGCCCCACGTCGTGAGGGGATCACCGCAGAACCGTAGGCAATAGGGTGGGACCTGCACGCCCCTGAGCCGCCGAGGAGCACCGCCATGTCCCGCCCCAGCGCATCCCGCCGTACCGCCGTGGTCTGGGAGGTGCTGCAAGGCGCCCTCGATCAGCGGGTCAAGGCCACCGGCAAGGAAACGCTGGACGTGCTCGACACCGGCGGCGGCACCGGAAACTTCGCGGTGCCCGTCGCCGAGCTCGGCCACCGGCTCACCGTCGTCGACCCGAGCCCCGACGCCCTGTTCGGCCTGGAACGCCGGGCAGCGGAGGCCGGAGTGGCAGACAGGGTGCGCGGTGTGCAGGGCGACGCCCACGGTCTCTTCGACGTCGTGGAACGCGGCGGTTACGACGTGGTCCTCTGCCACGGAGTCCTGGAGTACGTGGACGATCCCGCCGAAGGGCTCCGCAACGCTGTGGCAGCGCTGCGGCCACAGGGCGGCACTCTCAGCCTTCTCGCCGCCGGGCTCGGCGGGGCCGTCCTGGGACGCGCCATCGCGGGTCACTTCACCGAGGCGCGCCACGCACTCACCGCTCCGGACGGCCGCTGGGGCGAGAGTGACCCGATGCCACGCCGCTTCTCCGCGGAGCAGTTGACCGAGCTGGTCGACGCCACAGGCCTGACGATCGCCTCGGTGCACGGCGTACGTGTCTTCGCCGACCTGGTCCCCGGCGCACTGGTCGACACGGAACCGGACGCGGAGGCGGCCCTGACACAGCTGGAGGCCGCCGCTTCCGAACTGCCCGCCTTCCAGGCCGTCGCCAGTCAGCTGCATGTCCTGGCCGAGACGCGGTACCACGGCGGGTGAGCAGCGCCCGGACGGCTTCGTTCCGGGCGGGAACAAGCGAGCAGGGGAGCAGTGCCCCGTAGCTCACCCGATCAGCTGTTGACCGCCGTATGATCGAGGCACACCGTTCGGCATGGCGGAAAGGCGGTGCGGGAATGCACGGATTGAACGTTCCCGCGCCTACGTCCGTCATCTCGGCCCTGGTGGGAGGTATTGGCGCAGAGGGGCGGGTTTCACGGGGGCGATTCCCTGCCTATCCTTGAATGGTCGCATCCGGTCGCCCCCGCGACCGACGAGTAGGAGGACTCCGTGCCGCTCTCTGAGCACGAGCAGCGCATGCTCGAGCAG
>DATMEI010000541.1:0-4497 GCA_035556995.1 Streptomyces sp. | reverse complement strand
GGCTTCCGCAACGCGGACTACGAGTGGGGACACATGGGTCTGGGCACCGTGGTCTTCCTCATCAACATCGTGCTGATCTGGCTTTACACCATCTCGTGCCACTCGCGCCGGCACATCATCGGCGGGCGGCTGAAGCACTTCTCGAAGCATCCGGTGCGGTACCGCATGTGGGGCATGGTCGGAAAGCTCAACGCCCGTCACATGGAACTCGCGTGGGCGTCGCTTCTGAGCGTGGGCGTCGCCGACCTTTACGTGTACCTGCTGGCGACCGGTGCCTTCACCGATCCGCAGCTCTTCTGACCACGCTTCTTCGAGAGGGATGCACCACACATGACGCAAGTCGAACGCCAGCAGTGGGATGTCGTCATCGTCGGGGCCGGCGGTGCGGGGCTGCGGGCCGCGATCGAAGCACGCGAGCAGGGTCTGCGTACGGCAGTGATCTGCAAGTCCCTGTTCGGCAAGGCGCACACGGTGATGGCCGAGGGCGGCATCGCCGCCAGCATGGGCAATGCCAACGCGGGAGACAACTGGAAGGTGCACTTCCGGGACACGATGCGAGGCGGCAAGTTCCTCAACCAGTGGCGGATGGCGGAACTGCACGCCAAGGAGGCCCCGGAGCGGGTCTGGGAGCTGGAGACCTGGGGCGCGCTGTTCGACCGTACGGCCGACGGCCGCATCTCCCAGCGCAACTTCGGCGGCCACGAGTTCCCGCGCCTCGCGCACGTAGGTGACCGCACGGGCCTGGAGCTGATCCGTACGCTCCAGCAGAAGACGGTCGCCCTCCAGCAGGAGGACTACAAGGAGTTCGGGGACTACGAAGCCCGCCTGAAGATCTTCCAGGAGTGCACCGTCACCCGCATCCTGAAGTCCCCGGCCGCTGGCGGCGCCCCGGGCGAGGAGTCCGTCTCCGGGGTCTTCTGCTACGAGCGGGAGTCGGGCCGGTTCTTCGTCATGGAGGCACCGTCCGTGGTGCTCGCCACGGGCGGCATCGGCAAGTCCTTCAAGGTGACCTCCAACTCCTGGGAGTACACCGGGGACGGGCACGCGCTGGCGCTGCTCGCCGGGGCCTCGCTGATCAACATGGAGTTCGTCCAGTTCCACCCCACGGGGATGGTCTGGCCGCCGTCGGTGAAGGGCATCCTCGTCACCGAGTCGGTGCGCGGCGACGGCGGTGTCCTGCGCAACTCCGAGGGCAAGCGCTTCATGTTCGACTACGTCCCGGAGGTCTTCAAGGAGAAGTACGCGGAGTCGGAACAGGAGGCCGACGGCTGGTACGAGAATCCGGAGGCCAACCGCCGTCCACCCGAGCTCCTCCCCCGCGACGAGGTCGCCCGCGCCATCAACTCCGAGGTCAAGGCGGGCCGCGGCTCTCCGCACGGCGGCGTCTTCCTCGATGTCTCGACCCGGATGTCGCCCGAGGTCATCCGCCGGCGGCTGCCGTCCATGCACCACCAGTTCATGGAGCTGGCGGACGTGGACATCACCGCGGAGGCCATGGAGGTCGGGCCCACCTGCCACTACGTGATGGGCGGCGTCGACGTCGACCCGGACACGGCCGCAGCCGTCGGAGTCACAGGGCTGTACGCGGCAGGCGAGGTCGCAGGCGGCATGCACGGCTCGAACAGGCTCGGCGGCAACTCGCTCTCCGACCTGCTCGTCTTCGGACGCCGCGCCGGGCTGCACGCCGCGAAGCACGCGGCAGCGCTGAAGGGAACCGACCGGCCCGCCATCAGCGAGCAGCAGATCGACCACGCCGCGGCGGAGGCACTGCGCCCGTTCAGCGCCGAAGAGGTCCCGGACGGCGGACCGGCTGAGAATCCGTACACCCTTCACCAGCACCTGCAGCAGTCCATGAACGACCTCGTCGGCATCATCCGGCGCGACGAGGAGATGGCTCAGGCGCTGGAGCGGCTGGCGGAGCTGCGCGTACGGGCGACCTACGCGGGCGTCGAGGGGCACAGGCAGTTCAACCCCGGCTGGCACCTGGCGATCGATCTGCGCAACATGCTGCTGGTCAGCGAATGCGTGGCGCGTGCGGCGCTGACCCGCACCGAGTCCCGCGGCGGTCATACGCGCGACGACTACCCGGAGATGGACCGCCAGTGGCGGCGTTCCAACCTCGTGTGCACCCTCGCCGACGAGCCGGTCTCGGTCGACGCCTCGACGGAGCCCGGCGAGGCCGCCGAACGCGCCGAGCGCGGACGCATCGGCCTGCACCGCCGTGACATGCCGCCGATCCGCTCGGATCTGCTGGAGCTCTTCGAGAAGGAGGAGCTGATCAAGTACCTGACCGACGAGGAGCTGACGACCTGATGAGCGCGGAGACCCATGCGAGCGAGGGAGCGGGTACGCACACCCGCCCCGACGCGGAGGACGCAGGCGGCACCGCCCAGGGCACCGGCACGCCGGGCGCGGTCAGCGGCGGCGCACCGGACGCGACCGGCACCAGCTATGTCGGGCACTTCCGCGTCTGGCGCGGCGATCTCGACGGCGGCGAGCTGGAGGATTTCAAGGTCGAGGTCTTCGAGGGCGAAGTCGTCCTCGACATCATCCACCGGCTGCAGGCGACGCAGGCCGGCGACCTCGCGGTGCGCTGGAACTGCAAGGCGGGCAAGTGCGGTTCGTGCAGCGCGGAGATCAACGGGCGGCCACGGCTGCTGTGCATGACGCGGATGTCGGTCTTCGAGCGTTCCGAGACGATCACCATCACGCCGCTGCGTGCGTTCCCGGTGGTACGGGACCTGGTCACGAACGTGTCGTACAACTACACCAAGGCCCGTGAGGTGCCGGCCTTCGTGCCGCCGCCGGAGCTCGGTCCGGGCGAGTACCGCATGCAGCAGGAGGATGTGGGACGTTCGCAGGAGTTCCGCAAGTGCATCGAGTGCTTCCTGTGCCAGGACACCTGCCATGTGGTGCGTGACCACGAGGAGAACAAGCAGTCGTTCGCCGGTCCCCGCTTCCTGATGCGGGTCGCCGAGCTGGACATGCACCCGCTGGACGCCGCGGAGCAGTCGGGGCTGGACCGCAAGTCCTCCGCCCAGGAGGATCACGGGCTGGGCTACTGCAACATCACCAAGTGCTGCACCGAGGTCTGCCCCGAAGGCATCAAGATCACGGACAACGCCCTGATCCCGCTCAAGGAGCGGGCTGCGGACCGTAAGTACGACCCGATCGTCTGGCTCGGGAACAAGATCCGCCGCCGGACGTGACAGCGCGCGTCAGCATGTGACGACGCACGACGGGTCTCCCGTGGGCTTCAGTGGGGCGCGTGACGGCAGCGGTGCCGCCACGCGCCCCCGGTGCGCCCCGCCCCTTCCCGCGGACTGCCGGACGGGCGCAGCGCGCCACAGGTTGGACCAACGGCATCCCCGCACGACGGGCGCAACAGCCGCAGCTCTGGATACGCTGCTCGCTCGGGCCCGCCGGAAGTGGTGCCCGAGTTCACCGGTAACGCAACGTCCGTACCAGCGCAGGGGAACCGCGATGAGACGTCGGCACTTCCTGGGAACCGTGGGCAGCCTCGCAGTGGCATCCGGGGTGGGCCCGAGCTCCGCTCCCGCCATGGCCGCCTCGTGGTCCGGACCGGGCACGGGCGGACCGCCCACGGTGACACCTGACGATCTGCGCTTCCGGCCGCGCAAGCTGCGGCCGGGCAGCCCGTGGCGCGCCGGCCTGCTCAGCGAGGAGGTCGAGCAGCTCGTACCGGCAGCTGAGGAGTACATGCGGCCCGGACCCGGCCGCCCCAATCCCTCGCACCCGGGCTTCGTGCTGCTCGCCGCCAGGAACGGCGTGGTCGTGGAGCACGCCGCCCGCGGGTACGCACTGCGCTACTCCAGCTGGGACGAGGCGGCGGAGGCGGCGGTCGAGCTGCCGCGCGAGCAGTGGGTGCCCATGCGCGAGGACACGATCTTCGACGTGGCCTCGATCTCGAAGCTCTTCACCTCGGTCGTACTGGTGAGCCTGGCCGAGCAGGGGACGCTCGACCTGGATGCCCGCGTGGCGCGGTATCTTCCGCCCTTCGACCAGAGCGATCCGGCCAAGTCCCCGATCGTCGTACGGCAGTTGGTGACCCACACCTCGGGCATGAAGGCCGACATGGACCTCAAGCCCTACCCGGACGACGCGGCGCGGATGGCCGCCGTCTACGCCGAGCCGCTGGACAACCCGCCGGGCAAGAAATACACGTACTCGGACCTCGGCCTCATCACCGCCGGACGACTCCTGGAGGAGATCACCGGCAAGAAGCTCGACGAACTGGTCGCCCAACTCATCACTGATCCGCTGGAGTTGGAAGACACCGGCTACAACCCGCCCAAGTCGAAGCTGGACCGCATCGCCGCGACCGAGTACATGCCCTGGACGGGCCGCGGAATGGTGCGCGGTTCCGTGCACGACGAGAAGGCGTACTACCTCGGCGGGGTGGCGGGGCACGCGGGCCTCTTCTCCACAGCCGCCGACCTGGCCGTTTTCGGGCAGATGGTGCTCAACGGCGGTACG
>DATMEI010000540.1:0-8891 GCA_035556995.1 Streptomyces sp. | reverse complement strand
AAAAGGTTGCAACTTACGCTAGCGCTTCCTCTACCTTCTGAGCATCACCCCGCCCCGCCCGCCGACGAAGTCGGAAGTGCACCGCGCTGCAACGCAGTTGGCGCGCGGCAGGCCACCGTCGCTTCGCGCAGGGCCGGGGCTCACCGGAAGGAACGGAACAGACCTCATGTGCCCGAACCCCGGGGTGCTGTGTGCGCCCGACTTCTCGTTGACCTTTCCGCCCGACCCCGCGTGGGTACGCACCTGCCGCGAGACCGTACGGACGTCCGCCCGCGCGCACGCCCGCGAACCCGAACTCGCCGATCTCGCGGTCCTCCTCACCTCCGAGTCCGTCAGCAACGCCATCACCGCGTGCGCCGCCAGCGGCTGCCCGCACCCCATCAGCCTGCACGGCGAATGGGGCCTGCCCGGCAGTTCGTTCCGTATCCATGTACGGGACGGCGCGACCGGTGTGCCGGTCGTACGGCAGCCCGCGCCGACCGATGTGAACGGGCGGGGGATGCAGCTCATCGAGCGTTGTGCGACCCGGTGGGGCGTCTGTGCCGACGGTCCGGGACCCGGCAAATCCTTCTGGTTCCAGCTGGGGCACGCCTGATGGGACCGGCTCTGCGTGCCCGTACGGTGCGGCTCGGGCCCGTGCAACTACGCGCCGCCGCCAGGGTGCTGCGCCGGTTCGGCCTGTTGGTCGAAATCCACGCCGAGCCTTCCGCGCCACCCCCTCGGCGTGGCAAGCACGCGGGTATCGTGCGGCGCGTCCGTCTCGCTCTGGCGCCGCGGCTGCGGCCTGGACTGGTGGCCGTGGAGGGTGTCTCCGTCGAGATGAGGGCGGACGCAGACACCGACGCGGAGTTCCCGGACGGGCGGAGGTCCCGGGCGTACGTCACGCCCGACCTCACCGTCTGTCCCTCCCAATTCCTCGCTTCCGACGAGTCGTTCCTTCATCCACAGGCTGTGGATATCGCAGTCGAGGTCGTCACCGCGGGTGCCACGGACGAGCAGATCGCCGCGACGGTCAGCCGGTACGCGGCAGCAGGAGTACGGGCGCTGCTGGTCATCGATCCCCGTACTGCCCCCGGGAGTTGGACCCTCCACACGGAACCGCTCGCCGGCAACTACTGGCTCACCCGGCCCGACCGCTACGGAGCGCCCGTACCGCTGACCGCTCTCGGCGTGGAGCTGCCCACCGACCGGCTGCCGCACTACGCCTGCGAACGGACGGGCGGACGGGCCGGTGAACGGGTCGACGAACGGGCCGACGGACCGTAGAACGGCGGGCGTTCGCGATCACCGGCCCGCAACTGCAGGGCGTCCGTCAGCGGTTGAAGGTCCACTTGGTCGGCGAGGTCATGTCCCGGTCCCAGCCGAACACCGCCCGTGGCGCGACTCGCAGCGCCGGCCCCCCGACTCCGTTGCTGTCTCTCACCTCTCCCCCGACCGGCGTGACCGGGTAGTCGTACTTGGAGCTGTAGGTGCCGCACATGTCCCGCAGGGCGTCGTGGTCGGTCTCGAGCCGCGCCTTCCGCGCCGTCCCTTCCACGATCACCACTTCCTGACCGTCTTCGAGGTGGACGGTGATCTCGTCGTTGAGCGGCAGGTTGCGTGCGGCCAGTGAGCCGGTGCTGAACCAGAAACCGCCGGAGAGCCACACTCCCCACACCGGGCGGCAGTGCGGACGTCCACCGGGGCGGGTGGTGGCGATCCAGTAGTTCTTGGCCGTGGTGAGGCGCTGCTCGGCCCATGTCCACGGCAGGAGATCACCGGGCGGGGCAGGCGCGCCGAACATGACCGGCGGTGACGCCTCCGGGGTGGGCAACGGGTCCATGAGGCAGCTCCTCGGGTTCCTCGCGTTACTTGGTCCTCGGGTTCCTCGGTTTGGCAAAGGGGCCCTCACTCGAAGCTGACGCGCTCCAGCCAGAAGTCCAACAGCCCCGCGTCACCCAGCACTTCGACGCGGTCGCTGGTGGGCGGCAGGCGACGGAGGAAGACGAGGAGCACGTCGGTGAGCGGGCCGCGCAGGGCGACGTCGGCCTTCTCGTGGGCGCGCAGCCAGCTGATGTCGCTCTCCCCGAGGGTGATCAGCCACTCCGCGGCGGCGGTCTTCGAGGTGTCGGTCGCGTGCAAGTGGAGGGTGGCACCGGCGCGTTCACCGAGCGTACGCAGCGAGGGGTTGTGCTCAGCCGCCAGCGGGCTTGTCGCGATCTCCAGCCACTCGTCCACGCAGTCGGCGGCCACCTCCGCATCGGCCTCGAACTCGACGCCCACCGTCAGAGCCGCGTCCGAGCGGTGTACGAGGGTCTCGTGAGTCATCCGCCGTGCCCAGAATCCGGCGCGCTGCTCCGTGAACCACGTCCAGACGGGGGTTTCTTCGCCGGCGACGCGCAGCTCGTCGGAGAGCAGCTGCGCACCTTCGGCGAGCCAGGCGTCCAGCCCCGCGGCGTCTGCGCCGGCTTCTGCGCTGGGCTCGGGGCCGTCGAAGCCGGGAACGTCCTTCGGGGAAACCGCCGAGGTGGACCGGCTCCGTACGGTCTCCCCTGCCCAGCGGTGGGCGTTGCCCACGTGGACGGCCAGCTCGCGGAGCGTCCAGTCGGGGCACGAGGGCACCTGGGCGCGGAGGGAGGCGTCTGCGATGGTTTCGCGGAAAAGCCGTGTCTGCTCGATGATCTCGGTGCAGTAGCGGTCGTGGACGAGTGAGTTCGGCATGCCTCGGACACTAATCTTCGGCTGTGACATTGGCTCGCGGATAAATCCCGGAGCTCAGCCCGCGTCGTCTTCGACGTCCGGCCTCACGAAGTGGTCGAACTCGTCGTTCTTCACGCCCAGTACGAACGCGTCCCACTTCGCCTGCGTCGTGGTGACGACGTGCCGGGGGTCGTCGCTCTGCCGGATGTGGACGAGGCCGCCGCGGCCGTCCTCCGCGTAGGCGATCTCGATGCAGGGGGCGTCCGGGGCCGGATCGTCCGTCGCCCGCACCCAGTTGAGCCCGCCCTGCCTGTCCGGTCCGTTCGGCTCGCCGCCCGCCTCCGGTGTCACCGTCACCTCTTGCGTACGAGCGTGACGCCGTCCCGCAGCGGCAGCATGACCGACTGGACGCGGCTGTCGGCGGTGATGGTGTCATTGATCTGCCGGATGGCCCTGTCGGCGTCGTCCTGCGCCGCCGGGTCGACGACGCGTCCCTCGCGCAGCACGTTGTCCAGGACGATCAGCCCGCCCTGGCGCATCCGCGGGACCAACTCCTCGTAGTACGCCGGGTAGCCGGTCTTGTCGGCGTCGATGAACGCGAAGTCGATGCGCTTGTCGGATGGGATGCCGCGAAGGGTCTCCGCGGCGGGGGCGAGGCGCAGGTCGATACGGTCGGTGAGCCCGGCCCGTTCCCAGTACCGGCGGGCGACGGACGTCCACTCGTCGGAGACGTCACACGCCAGCAGACGGCCGTCCTCGTTGAGGCCGCGGGCGATGCAGATCGAGGAGTAACCGGTGAACACACCGATCTCCACCGCGAATTCGGCGTTGGTGAGCTGCACGAGCATCGTGAGGAACTCGCCCTCGTCGTGCGACACCTGCATCGTCGTACCCGGCGTCATCTGGTGCGTCTCCTCGACGAGGTCGCGGAGGATGTCGTCGGCGGGGGAGGCGTGGGCGAGCAGATAGTCGTTGAGGGCAGGGTTGACGATGTCCATGCGTTTGACCGTACCGTCCCGTTACGTGCTCTGGTGCGTGTTGCGTTCTGTCTGTCTGCGTGCCTGTGTGTCTGCTTGCCTCTGTGTCTCGTGCCTGTCTGCGTACGTGCTCGGCGTCCGCTAGACGGCCATTCCGTAGACGATCGTGAAGAGCGTGCCGAGCGAGCCGATGATGAAGACACCGGTCAGGCCCGCGACGATCAGGCCCTTCCCCTGCTCGGCGCTGAAGGTGTCACGCAGGGCCGTGGCGCCGATGCGCTGCTTCGCGGCACCCCAGATGGCGATGCCCAGGCACAGGAGGATGGCTATGGCCATCACGACCTCGATCATGATCCGGGCCTCGTTGCCGAGCGACCCGAACGGGCCCCAGTCGGGCGCGATTCCGCCGATGATGGTGGTGATGTCGTCCTTGTCGGCCGCCAGAAACATGGTGAACTCACCGCCCCGTGTCGGAGATTGAAGATGCAGGTCGCGAACGAAGAGTGAAGCTGGAAGCTGCGCGCGTGTGATGCACGCCTGCTCGGATTCTGTCATGAGTCGGACGGGATGGGCAGTCAACCACGCTCGTATGAGGGATGGTTGAGTGGTGCGGATGCATGGTGCGGGGCGTAAGAAGGTCTGGCTGCTGGGTGTCGGTGGCGGGTTAGGGCTGCTCGCCGGATTCATGGCCCTGCTCGTGGTCGGCACATACGTGGCGGCTGCGAACCTGGGCGGTACCGGCGGACGTGTCGTCGGGCTGGCCAAGGGTGCTGTGCCCTCGGCATATCAGAGCCTGGTGCAGAAATGGGGCTCCCTCTGCCCGGCGCTGAATCCGGCGCTGCTGGCCGCGCAGCTCTACCAGGAGAGCGGCTGGCGTCCCGACGCGAAGAGCAGCGCGGAGGCCCAGGGCATCGCGCAGTTCATCCCGGGCACCTGGGCGGCGCACGGCGTCGACGGTGACCGGGACGGTGACCGTGACGTGTGGGACCCGAAGGACGCGATCCCCTCCGCCGCCAACTACGACTGCAAACTGGCCTCTTACGTGAAGGACGCCCCGGGCAGCCAGACCGACAACATGCTGGCCGCCTACAACGCGGGCGCGTACGCGGTGATCAAGTACGGAGGGGTTCCGCCGTACCGCGAGACGAAGAACTACGTCTCCACCATCCGGAAGATGGAGCAGAGCTTCGCCTCCACCAAGGGACGCGTCGACCCGTCGAAGACGGCCGCGGGCGCCATCTACTACGCGCAGAAGAAGCTGGGCACGCCGTATCTGTGGGGCGGCAACGGAACGCCGGAGCAGGACGGCCGGTTCGACTGCTCCGGGCTGACCCTGGCCGCGTACAGGAGCGTCGACGTGAAGCTGCCCCGTGTGGCCAACGACCAGTGGAACAGCGGCCCGCACCCGAAACGTGACGAACTGCTCCCCGGCGACCTGGTCTTCTTCGGTACGGATCTGAACAATTCGCGCTCCATCGACCACGTGGGCATCTACGTCGGCGGCGGCCACATGATCAACGCGCCCTACACCGGGGCGACGATCCGCTTCGATCCCATCGATACGCCGAACTACTTCGGCGCGACCCGGCCGACAGCCGACGGGTGAGGTGGCCTGATGTCTGGATCGCATGTGCGGATGAGGGAAGTGGTGGGACCGTGAGGAGGGCGTGCAGAAACGTGTAATCATTGCGGAACGCTGCGTGAGGAATGGGTCCTGAGCTGGGAAGACGGGTCACTCTTCGGTAACGTCCGGGTGATCGTTCGGTAAGACCGGAACGCCCGGTGCGTCAAGTGGCGTTCTCTAGACGGCGGAAGAAGAACTTCCGCATCAAACGGCCACGGGGGGTCGGCAGCGCGGCGGACGAGCGCGAGCAGAGAGCAGAGTGAGAGGTCAGCATCACGATGGCAGTTTGGGACGACCCTGACGTCGATCTGCTCTACGAGATCAACGGCCTGGCCCAGTCAGCCCCGACCTGGGCCGACCGGACCATGGAGTACGTCGGTGAGTACGGCATCGTCATCGCGCTCGTGGTCCTCGGCCTCTGCGCCTGGTGGCGGGTCACGCGCCGCGCGGACTCCCGCGAGGAGGCGGTCGTCGGCTTCACCGGTCTGGTCTGGACGCCGCTGGCCGCCGCTGCCGCACTGCTGGTGAACATCCCCATCAGAGGCTTCGTCGAACGGCCCCGTCCCTTCGTGGAACACAAGGGGCTTGAGGTGCTGGTGAAGGGCAAGGACGACTTCTCCTTCGTGAGCGATCACTCAACTCTCGCCATGGCCCTGGCAGTCGGGATCTTCATGGTCCACCGCCGGTACGGGCTGGTGGGGATACTGCTCGCTGTGGCGGCGGGACTCAGCCGCGTCTACATGGGCGTTCACTATCCGACCGACGTCATCGGCGGCCTCGCGCTCGGCACCGCGGTGACGCTGCTGCTGGCTCCGGCCGCGATCTGGCTGCTGACGCCGGTGGTGGCCGCGATCGCGAACACCGCGCGCGTGGGCGCGCTCGTGTGGGCCGGGCCGGGCCGGTCCGGCGGCGGTTCGACGGCTGCGCAGACGTCCGAAGGCGCGGACGGCGCTGACGGCGGTTCCGGACACCGTGACGGGTCGGACGTGGAGCCGCAGCGCCGGCGCCGCGGGCAGCGTGACGACCGCGACCTGGCGGCGTAGCGCGCCGCTGAGCAGTTTGAGCAGTTGAGCGGGGGCTGAGCGCGGCTGAGTGCCTGAGCGGCGGCCTACGGCCTCCGGGCGCCGTACGCGTCAGGCGTCCCCCAGTGCCCCGTCGGGGTCGCCGTGTGCCGACGCGTCCGCGCGGGAGGATTCCCTGGCACGGCGAGCGGGGCCCAGCCACCCGCAGGAGCAGCGGGCGTGACTGAAGGCGCCCCGCTCGACCGTCGACGTGCGGTGCCGCCGACCGTCCTGGTCCGGGTCCTCCCGGGTCCGCTCTCGCACGTGACAACCGTAACCGTCCCCGTGACGGTCGGCCCCGGCCTCTCGTTAAGGGATCGAATCCCGGGAAGAGAGCGCTTGTTGGGGGTCGGCAGACGATGGTGGCGCAGTGGCACGGGCGCAGGCACGCGTGGGTCACTGTCGTTGCGCTGACGGCCGCCGGCGCGGGGCTGCTCCTGTCGACGGGATGTGCGGAGAACGGCACGGCAGTAGCCAGTGGCAGACCGTCCTCAAGCGCGGGCGAGGTCGTACGGGCCGCACCGGACGTACTGACGAAGTACGGCACATCGAAGACCCGCACTTCGATGACTATGGCCAGCGGAGGCACCCGCATCGCCGTCGACGGCAAGGGCAGCTTCAACTACCGCAAGCGGCTCGGACAGCTCACTGTGCGGCTGCCGGAGGGCACTTCGGGTGCGCAGCCGGGCGAGCGCAGGCCGGTCACGGAGATCGTCGTACCCCAGTCGCTGTACATGAAGAACCGGGGCGCGGGCGTGCCCGAGGACAAGTGGGTGCGCGTGGACACGACGGCACTCGCCGACGGGAATCTGGTCACGGCCGGTGCGACCGACCCGGTGAGCGCCGCGGAACTGCTGCGCGGCGCCCGGAAAGTGACGTACGAGGGCAGGCGGAAGGTCGGCGGCGAGAGTGTGCGGTTCTACCGCGGCACGGTCGACCTGTCCGCGGCGGCGCGAGGCGCGACGCCGCACTGGCGCGATCAGCTGGCTGCGGCGGCGAAAGGGTTCTCCCGGAGCACGGTCCCGTTTGACGCGTACATCGATGGGCAGGGGCGCCTGCGGAAGATTAGGCACGAGTTCACCTTCTCAGGCGGTGCGCAGGGCAAGCCGGGTGGGACGGAGTCGGGCGCTGCCGGCGGCCAGGAGGTCGCCGTCTCGTCCACGACCTGGTTCTACGGCTTCGGCGTACCGGTGAGGGTCGTGATGCCTGAATCGTCCGACATCTACGCGGGAAAGATCGCGCCGTTCCAGTGAGTTCCGGACCGGCGGACCCGCATCGCGCGCCCCGGCCGCGGTGGTGGGTTCGAAATGGTTCTGAATTGCCATGCGCGGAGGGTGCGCCCGTCCCTACTGTGGGGATACACGAGGAGGTGGTGCGTGTGCCTGGCAGCGTTCCCGGTGTTTCCGGTCGTGGTTCGCGGGGTTCTGTCGTCCAGGACCACGTGGCCCTCGCCGAGATCGAGCTGTGCGGAGAGCTGATGATCGCTGCTTCCGCGGCGGAGGCGGCCGGTGAGGAGCGGTTGAGCATCGCGCGTATCGACGAGGTGCTGTGCACGGTCCCGGGTGATCTGGAGGAGACCGCCTGGCGGTCGGTGCAGCGGCCTGTGCAGCGGTCCGCTCAGGCAGCCCGCCCCGCGCAGAGCGGCCGGTCCACGCAGCCTTCGGGGCAGCGTCTTTGACTCCTCCGTGTGTCACCGGCGGTGGCGTCGCAGGGGTGACGGGCGCCGTCGGGGAGTTGAGCAGAGCAGTTGAGCACTGTGTGATTCACCACCCGTCATCGCTTCTCCGGCTGCCTCTCCGACGGATCCGCCGTCAGATCGGTTCCCTGCGGTCCCTGACGGTCGCGTTCTCTACGTACGCAGCAGGCGGGCGATGGCGGCCGTCGCCTCCTCCACCTTCTCGTCCATCTCCGTGCCGCCTTCCTTCGCTGCGTGTGCCACGCAGTGCCGCAGATGCTCCTCGAGCAGCTGAAGGGCGAAGGACTGCAACGCCTTCGTGGAGGCGGAGACCTGGGTGAGGATGTCGATGCAGTAGACGTCCTCCTCGACCATGCGCTGCAGGCCGCGCACCTGGCCCTCGACGCGGCGCAGGCGCTTGAGGTGGGCGTCCTTGTCCTTGGTGTAGCCGTGTTCGCCGGTGGTGGCGTGGGCGGCGCAGGGATCGTCGCCGTCGCCGGGGTGGCTGGGGTCGCCGGGGCCGGTCCGGCCGTCGGAGGTGCTGGCCGTCGTCATGTGTCCTCCCGTGGTGAATGGGGCGTGGGCCGGCCCGCAGGCGTACGGGAAAGGGCGCTGATGGCCGGAAATATGCGGGGATGTGCGCTGTCGAGGGCGCGAGAAATATACCCCTCGTGGGTATAGCGTAGCGGATTTGGGGAGGGCGGTTCAGGGCACAGTCAGCTATGGGCGACACTGTCTGAGGCCGCCTCGCTGTGGCCGAATGATGCGCTTAGCATCAACGAGACCGTCACCGATGCATTCCGAGGACTCTCCAGTGCGCTTTCGTCTGACCCCAAGGGAGACGAGCTTCTACGACATGTTCGCGGCCTCCGCGG
>DATMEI010000539.1:0-4031 GCA_035556995.1 Streptomyces sp. | reverse complement strand
GTAACGCAGCGGCGTGCCGTCGCCGTTGATGTCGATCTCCTCGCCGACCATGAAGTCGGCGACGTCCTCCTGGTTCTCCGGGGCGTGGAACTCGGTCGCCGCCGCGAAGATGTCGGAGGTGGCCTCGTTCAGACCGCCGGACTCGCCCGCGTAGACCAGCTTCGCGGTGGTCGAGGTGACGCCGTGCGACATCTCGTGGGCCGCGACGTCGAGCGAGGTGAGCGGCTTCTTGTTGCCCTCGCCGTCGCCGTAGGTCATGCAGAAGCAGGAGTCGTCCCAGAAGGCGTTGACGTAGGAGTCGCCGTAGTGGACGCGGCTGGGCGCACCCTTGCCGTCACCGGCGATGCCCTCACGGCCGAAGGTGGCCTTGAAGAAGTCCCAGGTCTGCTGGGCGCCGTAGTGCGCGTCCACGCCCGCGGTCTGCGGGTCGTCGGGCTTGCCCGTGCCCCACTTGTCGTCCTCGTCGGTGAAGTCCTTGCCGTCGCCGCTCTCGCCGTTCTCCAGGTTGGTGGTCTTGCTGCCACCGCGCGACTTGTCGCTCAGCGTGAACTTGCCGTCCGCACCGTCGGTGGTGAGCTCGACCTCACCGCTGTACTGGCTGGCGCCGGTGCCCTCCTGGATGCCCTGGTACTCGAAGACCTTCTTGCCGCTCTTGGCGTCCGTGATGACGTGCATCTGGTTCGGGGCGCCCGACTTCTGCGTGCCGCCCTCGACCGTCTCGTAGGCCAGCACGGGCTTGCCGGTCAGGGCGAAGACGACCTTGCGCGGGGCCTTGCTGCCCTTGGCCTTCGGGGTGGCCGGCTTCTCGGCGGCGCTGACACCCTCGGTGTCCACGGCGATGTCGGCCTTCGTGGACTTGGTGACGCCGGTGTTCTTTCCGGCCTTCGACTTGTGCACGACCATGTCGCCGCCGAGCACCGGCATGCCGTCGAACGTCCGCTCGTAACGGACGTGCGTGGCACCGTCCTTGTTCTTGATGACGTCCCTGACCTGCAGCTTTTCCTTGGCGCCCAGGCCGAGAGCCTTGGCGTCGGCGGCCTTCGCCTCGGTGGAGTCGGCCTTCTTGATGAGCGCGGTCTTCTGGGAAGCGGTCAACTTCGCGGACGTGGCGCCCGCCTTGATGCCGGAAGCCTTATCCGACGGGCCGGCCGTGGCCGAACCGGCGGTGACGCCTGCCACGACGAGCGCGGCGGTGGCGGCAAGCGCGGTTATCCGCTGCTTCCTGTTGAGGGATCTCACGAAGTGGCTCCTTCTGCCGTGGGGGCCGGGCGGCGGCCGTGGCAGCCGCCCGGGCAGAACTCTGGAACTGCAATGCGAAAGGGTGTGCGTCATGCGAACGCACGAGTAACAAGAGCAGCCTGCCATCGAGCGTGTGTGCATGTCACCGTTTCGGGCAGAGAGTGCTCACAGCTTGACCAGATCTTTGTCCGTTGACGCGAAGCCGCCATCCGGATAACGGACGTCTGTGGCCGGGCAGTTGATGCTTGGCCTGGTCACATGCCCTGGGATTGGTCCACGCCTCTGGAAGCCGCCTCAGGCACTCCCTGCACAAGACTTTCCCGCCAGGCCTGGTGCAGACCGGCGAATCTCCCGCTTCCGGCGATCAGTTGGGCGGGCGGCCCGTCCTCCACGAGCTGCCCCTTCTCCATCACGAGCACACGGTCGGCGACCTGAACCGTCGAGAGCCGGTGGGCGATGACCACGGCCGTACGCCCCCGCAGCACCGTCAACATCGCCTGCTGCACGGCCCGTTCACCCGGGATGTCGAGCGAGGAGGTCGCCTCGTCCAGGATGAGCACAGCCGGGTCGGCGAGCAGCGCACGGGCGAAGGCCACCAACTGCCGCTGGCCCGCCGAGATACGGCCGCCGCGCTTGCGTACGTCCGTGTCGTAGCCGTCGGGCAGCGCGGCGATGAAGTCGTGGGCGCCCAGGGCCTTCGCGGCGCCCTCGATCTCGGCACGGGTGGCGTCGGGCCTGCCGATCGCGATGTTCTCGGCCACCGTGCCGGAGAAGAGGAACGCCTCCTGGGTGACCATGACGACGCTGCGGCGCAGCGCGGCGCCGTCCAGATCGCGCAGGTCCACGCCGTCGAGAAGGACGCGTCCGCCGGTGGGGTCGTAGAAGCGGGCGAGCAGCTTGGCGAGCGTGGACTTGCCCGCGCCTGTGGCTCCGACGACGGCCACGGTCTGCCCGGCGGGCAGTGTCAGACCGAAGGCGGGCAGCACCTCGCCTCCGGTGCGGTAGCCGAAGGTGACACCGTCGAAGACGACTTCACGTCCGCGCTCGTCGCTGCTGCGCGAAGGCAGCTCGCGCGGCGCGGGCGGCTCGGGCACGGACGGCTGCTGAGCCAGCAGCCCGGCGATCTTCTCCATTGAAGCCGCCGCCGACTGGTAGGAGTTGAGGAACATCCCGAGGTGGTCGATCGGGTCGTAGAGCCGGCGCAGATAGAGCACGGAGGCGGCGAGCACGCCCAGCGCGAGGTCCTGCGAGGCGACGCGGTAGGCGCCCCACAGCACGATTGCGGCGACGGCGGCGTTCGCGGCGAGCCGGGAGAGCACCACGTAGCGGGCCATCTCCAGGAGCGAGTCCCCGTTCACCTTCAGATGGCGGCCGTTGAGCTCCGCGAACGCCTCGTCGTTCGCACGCTCCCGGCGGAAGGTCTGCACAGGGCGGATGCCGCCCACGGTCTCAGCGAACTTCACGATCACCGCGGCGATGGCCGTCGACCGGGTGCGGTAGACGCGCATCGAACGGCGCTGGAAGTCCCGTACGAGCAGGGCGAGCGGGACGAGACTCACCAGGGCGGCCCCGCCGAGCCCGGTGTCCAGCCACAGCAGCATCGCCAGGATGTAGACCACGGAGATGATCACTGCCAGCAGCTCCTGCAGCCCCTCGTCGAGGAGTTCGCGCAGCGACCCGACGTCGCTGGTGGAGCGGGAGATGAGACGGCCGGAGGTGTAGCGGTCGTGGAACTCGACGTCCAGGGCCTGCGCGTGACGGTAGATCCGCCCGCGCAGCTCCAGCAGCACCCGCTGGTTGACGCGGGCGGCGGCGATGATGAACGCGTACTGGAGCCGGCCGGAGGCGAGCGCACAGCACAGATAGGCGACACCGACGGCGATGAGGGGGCCGCTGCCGCCACTGACGCCGTCCCGGCGCAGCGCCGGAACGGCGTGGTCGATGGCGAACGCGACAAGAAGCGGACCCGCCTGCACGGCCGCCTGCTGGAACAGCAGCAGGAGGGCGGCGGCGACCACGCGGCGCCGGTGCGGGCGCAGCAGCGAGGCGAGCAGCGTGCGCGCGGCGTGCTCGGGAGCCGGGAGGACGTCGCTGTCGAACGGGTCTGCCGCGGGCGGCGGTTCGTGGGCGGTCGCGGACAGCTTTCCGCCGTCGTCCGCGCGTTCCTCCCCACGCTTCGCCGGGCGGCGTACGGTGCCGGTCAACTCCGTTCCCCCTCACGCTCGTTCTTGCTGCGCTGCGGCGAGACCGGCGAGACCGTCTCTTCGTCGCCGGACATCAGATGCCTGTACTCCGGGCTGTGCCGCAGCAGTTCACGGTGCGTCCCGACCGCGGTGACACGGCCGTGCGAGAGCAGCGCCACCCGGTCCGCGAGCAGCACCGTCGAGGGGCGGTGTGCGACGACGAGCGCCGTGGTCGTGGCGAGCACCTCGCGCAGCGCTGCCTCGACGGCGGCCTCCGTATGCACGTCGAGCGCGGAGAGCGGATCGTCCAGCACGAGGAAGCGGGGCTCGCCGACCACGGCGCGGGCGAGGGCGAGACGCTGCCGCTGCCCGCCCGACAGGCTCAGCCCCTGCTCGCCGACCTGGGTGTAAGGGCCGTGCGGCAGGGCGTCGACGAAGCCGGCGGACTGGGAGACGCGCAGGGCACGGTCGAGGTGCGGTGGCGTCGCCGTTGCGTCCCGGGGTTCGGGGACCGGCTTGTCCCCGGGTGCCGAACGGACCGCGCCCATCAGTACGTTCTCCGCGACGCTCGCCGAGAAGAGCGTCGGCTCCTCGAACGCGACGGCCACC
>DATMEI010000538.1:0-9062 GCA_035556995.1 Streptomyces sp. | reverse complement strand
CGTTCCGAACGTCGAGAGCGCGACCAGCACGCGCCGGGCCGGTTCGCTCAGGGCGACGGCCAGGGTTTCGGCCTGGTGCGCGGGCGTCAGCCGGTCCGGGTCGACCGGGGGCGGCTGGTCGTGGGGCCCCTTGGCCGGTTTGGCCCGCCACGCGTCGGATCCCTTGATGAACTCCGCGTACTGGAGCAGCCGTTGTGGCCTGCCCTCGGACATCTCGTAGACGTGGTCGAACTGGAGGTTCCGCAGTCCGTCCGGGCCCAGGGGGAGGCCGAGTGCGGCGCTGAGCAGTTCGATCGCGGCGGCTCGGGACAAGGGCTGGACATGGTGGGCCGCCCCGGTGTCCGGCAGGGTGGCGTACGGGGACGTGAACAGGAAGGTGCAGCCTGGGAAGGTCTCCAGCACCCTGGCCACGTCCTCCTGGCCCAGCGCGCTGTCGAAGACGGTGATGTGCACGCCGGAGACCTTGGCGACGGCCGCGCGCAGCACTGTCTCGTCGACCTCGCGCAGGAAGGACTTCCCGAAGAACGCCTCGGCGAGCCGCCCGTACAGGACCTCCAGGGTGCAGGGCTCCCCGGTGCGAGGCGTCAGGACGTGCCCGCGCCTCCCCAGTTCGCCGAGCCTCCGGTGCACTGCTTCGGCGATCGCCCGCTTCCCGGTCTCCGGAGGGCCGTACAGCTGGACGCTGGTTCCCTCGGCGAGTTGTCCGCAGACCCGCTGCACGATCTCGTCGCGCCCGAACAGGTCGGTACGGGCGGGGGCCGACAGCAAGGGGGCCTCGCGCACGGGGAGTTCCCGCACGTTGTGGGTCTCGACGAAGCGGCCCTCGGCGTAGATCACGTTGAAGGCGAAGGCGCCGGTGCTGACGATGCCCTGGTTGTCGCCGTGGACGACGACGGAGCGCCCGCCCAGCTCGGCCTCGGCCACTGCCTCTGCTTCCGCCTCTGCTTGGGCCTCCGCTTCGGCCTGGCGCGGGACGCGGGAAGGGTCGGGGCCGCCGAAGGGATCGGGGCCTTCCGAGTGGTCCGGGCGACCGGGACCTGAGGGGTGCGGAGTCCGGTCCGCGTGCGCCGAAGGCCCGTCGAGGGGGCCGGCCGCGCCGCTCACCGGTGCTGGACGTTCATCGCGCCGTCCCCGGTGGAGACGATCCCGGACTGGTCTCCCGCCACCGCCACGCCGCGGGCGCCGTCGGCCCGCACCGCCGGCTGCTCGGGAAGCAGCGCGGCCCACTCCGCCACCAGTGACGGGTCGGCCAGCAGCACCTGCCTGATCTGGAAACGCAGTGCGGCCAGCGCGTCCTCATCGGCCGTCGCCGCCAGGTCCGTGACCGCCGCCTCGATCGGTGCGGGGTCGGGAGTGCGGCGCAGGATCCGGTGGAGCAGCCGCTGCCCGAGCTGAACCGTCGCCTGGGCCGCCTCGGCCTCGGCCTGGCTCAGTACGGCGACGCCGTAGGCACCGACCGCCGCGCCGACCGCGGGCATGGCGTGGCCCAGTAAGGAATTGATGTCCGACACGTTGTCCCCCGAGGTCATCTCGACACGCGGCGCCGGGTCCACTGCCCACCCTGAGCGCCGCCAGACTTTCCAGTACAGCCCTTCACCCTGAACTCGGCAACCCTATACATGACTTCGTGTCAGGCGGGTCGGGTCGCGGCATCCAGCGCCAGGTCCCAGGGGTACGCCGCCCGGGTGCCCTCTCCCGGCGGGTACGGCTGGAAGCCGCCCTCGCCATAGAGCACTTGTACGCCTGCGCCGCGCAGGGTCTCGATGCTCCGGGCGAACTGCGGGTGCGTGGCGTAGGCGCTGTTGACGCACGGCATCACCGCCAGTGGCCACCCCTTGCCGATCGCCTCAGCCACGTATCCCGCGACGAAGTTCGGCGTGAGTCCCAGCGCGAAGGTGTTGACCGTGTTCAACGTCGCCGGCGCGACGACTGCCGCATCCGCCGGCGGCCACACGTCCCCGTCCGAGGGCATGCGCGCAGTGCTGCGCACCGGGTGACCGGTCTGGTGCTCCAGCGCGGGGAGCCGGTCCTCCAGCCACTCGGCCGCGGTCGGCGTCAGCCCGACGCACACGGACCAACCGTCAGCCTGCGCACGGCCGATGACGTCCGCGATGTCGAGCACGGGCGGTGCGGCGGAGCCGAGCAGGTACAGCACGCGAGAGGTCATGCGAGGCATCCCACCACAGCAGGCCGCCGCAGAAACCGCAGGCATCAGGTAGCCGGTGAGCAGTGACGATGCACGTGCAGGCCGGCCCGGCTTCTTCAGCTGTGCTGCGGGAAGGGGAGTTCGGCCGGCGGTCATCTTCAGGTTGGCTTAAGGATCACTTCGTCATGGTGGGGTGCAAGTGCTCGCTGAGCACCCCCTCGGCGGGGCGCGGTCGCCCGTGCCGGGGCCACTGCCGTCAGTGCATCAACGTCGATGAAGCGGACGCACCACCACATGACCGACCACACCACGCGCCCACGGGGGCGGGTAGGAGGCAGGCCACTCATGCCCATGCAGCAACTCATCGCGCACGCCCGCAGCTTCGAGAGCCGCTGTGCACAGCGCAGCGAGCACTTCCGGAAGCTGGGGGCCGGGCAGTCACCGCACGCCCTCTTCATCACATGTTCCGACTCGCGTGTCGTGCCCTCGCTCATCACGGGGGCGAGCTCCGGTGATCTGTTCGAGCTGCGCACCGCGGGCAACATCGTTCCCGAGTACAGCAGTGAACGTCCCGGGGGAGAGACAGCCACCATCGAGTACGCGGTGCGCGTCCTGGGCATACGGCACGTCATCGTCTGCGGCCACTCCCACTGCGGTGCCGTCGGCGCCCTGGTACGCGACGACGACCTGAGCCGCGTCCCCGCCGTACGGGGCTGGCTTGAGAACGCCGCGCCCGAGCAGCAGCGCCCGGCGGGGACAGATGGGGCTGAGCGGGCGGCCTTGGAATCGCCCGTCCTGGCCGACGCCGTACAGCGGCACACGCTCGCGCAGTTGGAACGGCTCCGGGCCTACCCGTGCATACGGGAGCGGACCGCAGAGGGGCAGATCTCACTCGACGCCTGGTACTACGCGGTGCACACGGGGGCCGTGCTCAGGCACCAGCCGGAGAGCGGGTCTTTCCAGCCGCTGTAACGGCGCGTGCCGGTACCGGCAACCCGCGCCGACGTCCTCTGAACGGAGGTCAGCCGCCCAGGGGCGGCTGTCCGTAGCCGTGGCGTGCCGTCCGGTGCGCCTGTGCGCCTGTGCGCGACCGTGCCGCGCGCCCCTGTGCCCACGCCGTGGGCCGTTCTCGTCTCCCCCCTCTCACAGTTTCTGGAGGACCGGAGTTCCCATGCTCTCCACACTCAGTACCAGCGTTTTCCGTCGCGATCTCCTCGCGTCGCTCGTCGTCTTCCTTGTCGCCGTCCCGCTGTGCGTCGGCGTCGCCGTCGCCTCCGGCGTACCGGCCGAACTCGGCCTGATCACCGGCATCGTCGGCGGGCTCGTCGTAGGCTGCCTGCCCGGCAGTTCCTTCCAGGTCAGTGGACCCGCCGCAGGACTCACGGTTCTCGTGCACGAGGCGGTTCAGGAGTTCGGGCTCGCCTCCCTCGGCGCCATCGTTCTCGCCGCAGGCGTGCTGCAGCTCGGACTGGGGGCCTTCCGCTGCGGCCGCTGGTTCCGCGCGATCTCCGTCGCCGTCGTCCAGGGCATGCTGGCCGGCATCGGCCTGATCCTCGTCCTCGGCCAGGTGTACGCCATGGCCGATACGGATCCGCCGGGCAGCGGTCTGGGGAAGATCGCAGGGCTGCCCGGACTCGTCGCTCACATCGTGCTCAGCGCCGAGGCCCTCTCGGCGTTCGCCCTCGGGGCGGGCACCCTTGCCGTCCTCGTGCTGTGGAAGCGGATGCCCGCGAAGGCGCGGATGGTGCCGGGTCCGCTCGTGGCCGTCGCCGTGGCCACCCTTGTGGCAGCGGTGTCGGGGCTGCCCGTCGCCAAGGTGGAGGTGCACGGTCTGCTGGAGTCCATTCAGCCGCCCGGCCTGGGTGAACTCGGTGGTCTCGCCCAGGTGTCCGTCATCGGCACGGTGCTCGCCTTCACCCTGATCGCCTCGGCGGAGAGCCTCTTCAGCGCCGCCGCGGTCGATCGCATGAGTGACGGTGGGCGCACCGACTACGACAAGGAGCTCATGGCGCAGGGTACGGGCAACGCCGTCTGCGGTGTCCTCGGCGCACTGCCGATGACCGCGGTGATCGTGCGCAGCGCCGCCAACGTCCAGGCCGGCGCCCGTACCAAGCTCTCGCGCATCCTGCACGGCGTCTGGCTGCTGCTGTTCGCCGCGCTGCTCCCGGCCGCACTCGGCGTCGTGCCGATCGCCGCGCTCGCGGGCGTCCTCGTCCACGCCGGTGCGAAGCTGGTGCCTGTACGTCAACTGCTCCCGCTGTGGCGGGAACACCGGGGCGAGGCGGTGATCCTCGGGGTGACCGCGGTCGCCATCGTCGTCACCAACATGTTCGAAGGCGTGCTTCTCGGGCTGTTGCTCGCTGTGGTCAAGACTGCCTGGGAGACCTCGCATGTCCAGGTCGGGGTACAGGAGTTGACCGGTGGACGTCTGATCGTCTCCGTCAGCGGCAATGCCACATTCCTGCGGCTGCCCAAGATTCTGGACGCGCTGGAGGAGCTGCCGCCGGATAAGCCCGTCGAGCTGGACCTGACGGAACTGCGGCATCTCGACCACGCCTGCCGTACCGCGCTGGACGCCTGGACAGAACAGCGCAACGGGACGCGGGCAGATCACGCTGCGTCGGCACAGCTGGAGGGGGCGGGCGCGGGCGCAAAGCGAGCCGGGAACTGAGGCCTGTTCGGGGGGTCTTCCAGGGGTGGCGGCCCGATCCCGTGGGCCTGACGGCACTGCCAGGGCCACTTCTCCCAGCGGGGTGAGAGGGAGTGCAGTGCCCCTACCAGGGCTGATCCTCGAAGACTCCCCGGACAGGACCCGTCAGGCGCCGCGGACAGGCGTGTCTGCCGTAGCTACAGCCGCCGCTCACACTTTGTCCACATCGTGGATGAAGCCAACTTACCCCCTGTCAAAGGGGTTTCCGTATCGGACGAAGATAGCTACCGTCCTTGTGGTGTACCGGACATGAGCCGCTTTCCCCCTCGTTGTTCTCCCGTACGAACCAGTACACCCACACACCGGTCTCCCCGGGCCCCCGGCCCGGGAACCCGTTCCGGCGCGACGGCGCGCGCCTGTGCCTACTCAACGGTCAACGACACCTACGTCACTCACCGTTCTGCCTCTCAGGAGGAGTCGCGTGCACAGGATCACCCGCTCTTCATCCAAGCCATCCGGACCGACCAGACATCTCCGACAGCGCCGGCTGCGCCGGTCGCGCGCCACGTTCCGTACCCGTCTCGCCGTCCTCGTCTCCTGCGTGCTGGTCGGCAGCGTGCTCAGCCTGGGCGGCGCACCCGCCGGGCAGGCGGCGGAGCCGCCGAAGGACGACGCGCCGGCGGCTGCCGACTTCCAGCAGGTCACCCTCGCCAAGGGGGAGCCGGAGACCGGTGAGCCGATGACGCTCGCTGTGCTGCCCGACAGTTCCGTGCTGCACACCTCACGGGACGGCACTGTGCGGCTGACCGACAAGGGCGGCACCACCAAGGTCGCCGGCGCGCTCGATGTGTACTCGCACGACGAGGAAGGCCTCCAAGGCGTAGGCGTCGACCCGGACTTCACCGACAACCGCTTCGTCTACCTCTTCTACGCCCCGCCGATGAACACCCCCGAGGGCGATGCCCCCGAGACCGGCAATCCCGACGACTGGAAGCCCTTCGAAGGCGTCAACCGTCTCTCCCGGTTCGTACTCGGCGAGGACGGCACCCTCGACATGGACAGCGAGAAGCAGATCCTCGAAGTCCCAGTAGACCGCGGGCTGTGCTGCCACGTGGGTGGCGACATCGCCTTCGACGCCGACGGCAACCTCCTGCTGTCCACGGGCGACGACACCAACCCGTTCCAGTCGGACGGCTATTCACCGATCGACGAACAGGCCGACCGCAACCCGGCGTTCGACGCGCAGCGCAGCTCGGGCAACACCAACGACCTTCGGGGCAAGATCCTCCGCATCAAGGTCAAGGAGGACGGTTCCTACGACATCCCCGACGGCAACCTCTTCGAGCCGGGCACCGAGAAGGCCCGACCCGAGATCTACGCGATGGGCTTCCGCAACCCGTTCCGTATGACCGTCGACAAGCCCACCGGCATCGTCTACGTCGGTGACTACGGTCCCGATGCGGGAGCGGCCGATCCGGCGCGCGGGCCCGCCGGGCAGGTCGAGTTCGCCCGTGTCACCGAGGCGGGCAACTACGGCTGGCCGTACTGCACCGGCGACAACGACGCGTACACCGACTACGACTTCGGCAGCGGGGAGTCCGGCGAGAAGTTCGACTGCGCCGCGCCGAAGAACGAGTCGCCCAACAACACCGGCCTCACCGACCTTCCTCCCGCGCAGGCGGCCTGGATCCCCTACGACGGTGCTTCCGTACCCGAGTTCGGCGACGGCTCCGAATCACCGATGGGCGGGCCCGTCTACCGCTACGACAAGGACCTGGAATCGGATGTGAAGTTCCCCGAGGAGTACGACGGGGACTTCTTCGCCGGCGAGTTCGGCCGCCGCTGGATCAAGCGGATCGAGCAGGACGCGGGCGGCGGCGCCACGACCATCAACTCCTTCCCCTGGAGCGGCACTCAGGTGATGGACATGGAGTTCGGTCCGGACGGAGCGCTGTACGTACTGGACTACGGCACCGGCTACTTCAACGGCGACGAGAACTCCGCGGTCTACCGGATCGAGAACGCCACCGGCGGCCACAGTCCCATCGCCGAGGCGAAGTCCGACAAGACAAGCGGGCAGACGCCGCTGGAGGTCGCCTTCTCCTCAGAGGGCAGCAGTGACGCCGACGGCGAAGAGCTCAGCTACAGCTGGGACTTCGGCGACGGCAACACCTCCGACGAGGCGAACCCCACGCACACGTACACCGAGAACGGCACCTACTCCGCCACGGTCACCGTCTCCGACCCCGGCGGCCGTACGGGCAGTGCAGGCGTGATCGTGACGGTCGGAAACACGGCGCCGACGGTCGAGCTCCAACTGCCCGCCGACGGCCAGCCGTTCGCCTTCGGGGACGAGGTGCCCTTCGAGGTGAAGGTGACCGACCTGGAGGACGGTGAGATCGACTGCTCCAAGGTGGAGGTCAGTTACATCCTCGGCCACGACAGCCACGGTCACCCCATCACCTCCGCCAAGGGCTGCTCGGGCACTCTGAAGACTCCCGCAGACGGTGAACACGACCCGAACGCCGACATCTTCGGGGTCTTCGACGCCGAGTACACCGACAACGGCGGTGGCGGCCAGGGCCCGTTGACCGGGAACGCGCAGAGCATCCTGCAGCCCGAACACCGGCAGGCCGAGCACTTCACCAGCTCCGCCGACGGTGTCGCGGTCACCGACGTCGAGGGTGCCGAGGGCGGCCGTGCCGTCACCGGCGTCGACAACGGGCAGTGGATCGCCTTCGAGCCGTATGTCACCGCCGACGTCACGAAGGTGACCGCACGGGTCAAGGGCGGCGGCCTGGCAGGCGGTGCCATCGAGGTACGTGAAGGAGCACCCGACGGCACCGTGCTGGGCAAGGCCGAGGTCGGCACCGGTGACGACTGGAGGGACGTCGCCATCGACGTGAAGGACGCACCCGAGGGCTCCGGAAAGCTCTATCTCGTCTTCACCGGAGGCCTGGGCGACCTGTTCGACGTGGACAGCTTCAAGGTGACCACGGGCTGAGGGGAGGAGTTCCTGTGAGACGGCGACTGTCATACACACCAGGCACCTCAGGTACATCAGGCACCTCAGGTGCGTCAGGAACAGCGCGAAGGCGGCCCCGGCTCCCGCGCCGCAGCGCCCGGTCGGCGCTGACGGCCGCGGCGTCGGCGGTGCTGCTGACCGTGACTCTGGCCCTGCCGGGCCAGGCCGCGGCCACGCAGCCCGACAAGCCGCGGGAGGGCGAGCAGATCCTGGTCTTCTCCAAGACCGCGGGGTTCCGGCACGACTCCATCCCCGACGGCATCGCGGCGATCCGGGAACTCGGCGCCGAGAACGGCTTCACGGTCGACGCCACGGAGGACGCCGGCGTCTTCACCCCGGAGAAGCTCGCCGCGTACGACGCCGTCGTCTTCCTCTCCACGACCGGCGACGTGCTCGACGAGCAGCAACAGGCCGCATTCGAGGGCTACATCAAGGAAGGAGGCGGATACGCCGGCGTGCACGCCGCCGCCGACACCGAGTACGAGTGGCCTTGGTACGGCGGGCTCGTAGGCGCCTGGTTCGACTCGCACCCGCTGATACAGCCCGCCAAAGTCGAGGTCGAGGACCACGCCCACCCGGCCACCGCCCATCTGGGCGAAAGCTGGGACCGCGTCGACGAGTGGTACAACTACCGCACCAATCCGCGGGAGAACGTCCACGTGCTCGCCGCCCTCGACGAAGACTCGTACCTGGGCGGCAACATGGGCGACGACCATCCCATCGCCTGGTGTCATCAGTACGAGGGCGGGCGCTCCTTCTACACCGGCAACGGGCACACCAAGGAGTCCTACGCCGACGACGCCTTCCGGGCACATCTGCTCGGCGGCATCCGCTGGGCAGCCGGCGCCGCACAGGCCGACTGCCGTCCGGAGAACGGCTACACGCCGATCTACGACGGCAGTACGGACCTCGACGAGTGGAAGCAGGCCGGGCCGGGCCACTTCGAAGTGGGCGACGACGGCACGCTCAACACAGTCGGCGGCATGGGCCTGTTGTGGTATCAGACGGAGCAACGCTCCGCCTATTCACTGAAGTTCGACTGGAAGATGGCGGGCGACGACAACTCCGGCGTCTTCGTCGGCTTCCCCGCCTCCGACGATCCCTGGACCGCGGTCGAGAACGGCTACGAGATCCAGATCGACGCCACCGACGTACCGGAGAAGACGACCGGTTCCGTCTACGGCTTCCAGTCGGCGGATCTCGAAGCACGGGATGCGGCACTCAACCCGCCGGGGGAGTGG
>DATMEI010000537.1:0-2936 GCA_035556995.1 Streptomyces sp. | reverse complement strand
TTCTTGATCAGGTAGTTCTCCTCGTTGTCGAGAGCCGCGCCGCCCAGCGTCGCCAGGCCGAGCGTGCGGTTCACGCGGAGCCCTTCGTGCTCCCACTCCCAGGATTCGCGCCGCGAACGGACGACCCGCTCCGCGACCATCTCCATGGCGGTCTCCAGGTCCAGCCGCTCCCAGTCCTCGCCGTACGGACGCCGGTAGAGGACCTCGTGGCGGCGGGCGTCGCCGGTGGTGAGCTGGAGTGTCGCCGAGCCCTTGGGGCACAGACGGCCGCGGCTGACGGGGGAGTCGGGGTCGCCCTCGATCTGGACGACCTCGTCGTCCTTGACGTAGACGTTCTGCCCGCACCCCACGGCGCAGTACGGGCAGACGGACTTCACCACTTTGTCGGCGGTCTCGGTGCGGGGGCGCAACTCCCGGGTGCGGGCCGAGCTGGCGGCGGCTCCGCGTCCCAGTGGATCCTCTCCGGTCAGCTGCCGGTACACCGGCCAGCTTTCGATCCAGGTGCGTACACCCATCGCCCGTCCTCCGTCCGCGCGCGGCCACGTACTCGCGCCGGACCCAGTGCCCCTCTCGACGCGGTTTACGCGTGGAGCGTCGGCAGGACGGCCCAGAGGGAAGGGAAGCGGGGCTTGACGGACCTGACGGACCTGACGGACCGGAAGAACGGACGGAGCGTCACACGTCGCGGCTCCTGAGCATGCCGTACGCGGCACCCAGCGCGACCACCGTGACGGCTGCAAGGATCCCCAACAGCGGCCAGCCGGTGGCGTTCTGGTCCTCCGCGGACATGGGAATGCGGTAGAGCGAGGCGAGCCCGTTGAGCGGCGAGTACTCCATCAGGATCTCCCGCACCTTCTCCATGGTCTCGCCCACCATGAACAGGGCGAGCACCAGCGGCAGCAGGACCAGACCCATCATGGCCGTGATCGCTCCGGCCGAGTGCCGCAGCAGTGCGCCGACGGCCAGCGCCAGCAGGCCCAGCAGCGCGACGTACAGGCCCGCGCCGACCGTCGCACCCAGCCACTGGCTGCCGTCGGCGACCACCTGACCGCCCTCGATGGAGTTCTCCAGCTCCTTCATCTGCCGGGCGTAGCGCGGGATTTCCTGGTCGCTGAGCAGCGCGGAGTTGATGAGGGCGGTGATCGTGCAGGCCACCGTCGTCATGACGAAGGCGAGCAGGAAGAAGATCAGGGACTTGGCGATCAGCACCCGGCCGCGGTTCGGGCAGGCGGTCATCGTGGTGCGGATCATGCCGGTGCCGTACTCGGACGTGATCACGAGCACGCCCAGGGTGATGATGCAGATCTGTCCGAGCATCAGCCCGAAGAGCCCCGGTGCGAGCAGGGGCATTCCCGTGAACGTACCGCCGCTGAGCCCGAGCGCGGTGAGCAGGCCGATGCCGACGACGAGTACGAACATGACGCCGAGCGTCCACACCGTCGAGCGCACCGAGCGGATCTTCGTCCACTCAGAGGTGATGGCGTGGCCGAGGTGGGTGCGGGTCAGCGGGATGGGGGAGGCGTAGCCGCCACCCATGGGCGGACCTTGCGGCGGCGGCGCGGTCGCGGTCGTGGTGGCCGGACCGCCCTGCTGGCCGCCCGGCTGCGGCTGGTACTCCGGGCTCGGGTGCGGCTGTTGAGGCTGCTGGTGCGGGGTGGTCATCGGGCGTCGTCCTCGCTGTCGGACCGGGAAGCGTCGGAGGGGGCTGGGCGCGCGGGCGGCGCGGGCGGCTGGCCCTGCCATGCCTGGCCGGGTGCGGGTGCGGGTGCGGGCGCGGGTGCGTAAGGGTTCGGCTCACCGGCCGGGACTTGGGCCGGGGCGGGTCCGTAACCGGGTCCCCCCGGGTACGGGCCGCCCTGCGGGGGCGCTCCGGGCGGCGGTGCGCCCCAGCCGCCGGGTGTGCCGGGTGCGCCGGGTGCGCCGGGTGCGCCGGGTACGCCCGGCGCCATCGGCGCTCCGGGAGCGCCCATGGGCGGGCCACCCGGCCCCATCGGCACCCCGAGCTGTGCCGCGGCAGCCTGCTGCTGTTGCAGTCCGGCGCGCTGATCCACGGTGGAGCGGTAGTCCACCGCGCCCTGCGTCAGCTGCATGTACGCCTCTTCGAGGGAAGCCTGATGCGGCGACAGCTCCCACAGCCGTACGTCCGCGCTGTGCGCCAGGTCGCTGATCTGCGGAAGCGGGAGACCGCTCACACGCAGCGCGCCGTCCTCCTCGGGCTGCACCTGCCCGCCGACTTCCTGCACCGCCGACGTCAGCTTCTCCCGCTGCCCCGGGTCGTCATCGGGCGTACGGACACGGGCGAAGCCCACGGAGTTCTGAGCGATGAACTCCTTGACGGAGGTGTCCGCCATCAACTGGCCGCGGCCGATGACGATCAGATGCTCGGCGGTCAGCGCCATCTCGCTCATCAGGTGGGAGGAGACGAAGACCGTACGGCCCTCGCTCGCCAGCTGCTTCATCAGATTGCGGACCCAGAGGATGCCTTCGGGGTCGAGGCCGTTGACGGGCTCGTCGAAGAGCAGCACCTGCGGATCGCCGAGCAGCGCCGCGGCGATACCGAGCCGCTGGCCCATGCCGAGCGAGAAGCCCCCGGAGCGCTTCTTGGCCACCTGCTGAAGACCGACCACGCCCAGCACCTCGTCCACGCGGCGGGCCGGGATCCCCGACAGCTGTGCCAGCGACAGCAGATGACTGCGTGCGGAGCGTCCGCCGTGCACCGCCTTCGCGTCCAGCAGGGCACCGACCTGGCGCGGTGCGTTGGGCAGATTACGGAAGTGGTGGCCGCCGATGGTGACTTGGCCGGTTGTGGGGCTGTCCAGGCCCAGGATCATGCGCATCGTCGTGGACTTGCCGGAGCCGTTGGGCCCCAGAAAGCCCGTCACAGTTCCCGGCCGTACCTGGAAGGACAGGTTGTAGACGGCCGTCTTGGCGCCGTA
>DATMEI010000536.1:0-3359 GCA_035556995.1 Streptomyces sp. | reverse complement strand
TCGTCATCGGAGTGGACAGCTCCACGCAGTCCACCAAGGCGCTCGTCGTGGACGCCGCGACCGGCCAGGTGCTCGCCCGTGGCCAGGCACCTCACACTGTGAGCGGGGGTCCAGGCCACGAGAGCGACCCGGAGGAGTGGTGGCGTGCACTGGAGTCCGCTCTGGACCAGTGCGGCCGGGCGGCGCAGGAAGCCTCCGCGGTCTCGGTCGGCGGACAGCAGCACGGACTCGTCACCCTTGACGGCGCGGGCCAGCCGGTCCGCCCCGCCCTGCTGTGGAACGACGTCCGCTCGGCACCCCAGAGCGACCGGCTCATCGAGCAGCTGGGTGGTCCCAGGCCGTGGGCGGAACGTATCGGCAGCGTCCCGGCACCGGCCTTCACCGTCACCAAGTGGGCCTGGCTGTGCGAGAACGAGCCACAGTCCGCGAAAGCCACGGCAGCTGTCCGGCTGCCGCACGACTACCTGACCGGGCGGCTCACCGGGCAGGGCACGACGGACCGGGGCGATGCCTCGGGCACCGGCTGGTGGGCGGGTTCCAAGCAGTCCTACGACGAGGAGATGCTCGAACTCGTCGGCCTTTCCCCCGAGTTGCTGCCCCGTGTCCTCGCACCGGGCGAGGCGGCGGGCACCGTACGGTCCGGGCTGCCGCTTCCCGTGGGCGCGCTCGTCGCGGCGGGTACGGGCGACAACATGGCTGCGGCTCTCGGGCTCGGGCTGCGTCCGGGGCAGCCCGTGCTGAGCCTCGGCACCTCGGGCACCGTCTACGCCGTCTCACGCAACCGTCCCAGCGATCCGACCGGCACGGTCGCGGGCTTCGCCGACGCACGGGGCGACTGGCTGCCGCTCGCCTGCACACTCAACTGCACACTCGCCGTCGACCGCGTGGCCGCACTGCTCTCACTCGGCCGTGAAGCCGTGGAGGACGGCGGCGAGTTGGCGCTGCTGCCGTTCCTGGACGGCGAGCGCACCCCCAATCTCCCTTACGCCTCAGGGCTGTTGAGCGGTCTGCGCCACGACACCACGGCCGGCCAGGTGCTGCAGGCCGCCTATGACGGAGCCGTCTTCGCGCTGCTGCGGGCCCTCGGTCTAGTCCTGGACGAGGAGGGCGCACAGGACGCCCCGCTGCTGCTGATCGGCGGCGGCGCCAAGGGCACGGCCTGGCGCGAGACGGTACGGCAGCTGTCCGGGCGGCCCGTACAGGTGCCGCGCGCCGAGGAGTTGGTGGCACTGGGCGCCGCGGCGCAGGCCGCGGGACTGCTGTTGGAGGAGGACCCGGCCGCGGTGGCACGGCGCTGGGGCACGGCCGAAGGCCCGTCCTACGAGGCCGTGCCCCGCGACGACGCCAAGCTGACCCGTATCGCGGACACCCTCTCGGGTGCGGATAACCTGCTGCGGCAGCGCTGACCCGCCGCCTCGTTTCGCGTTCGGTCCGAAGTGCAGTCCAACACCCCACGGAGGATGGGAACTTGATGGCATTCCCCGCGCCCAACTCGCAGCGGGAGATGCGGCAGCGCAATCTCTCCCGGGTGCTGTACGCGGTCGCCGGGGCGGGTCCCGTCTCACGCGCCGCCGTCGCAGCTCGGATCGGGCTGACCAGGGCATCGGTCTCCACTCTCGTCGAGGAACTGCTGCGCGCGGGCTTCCTGGTCGAGCTGGGCCCCGGCCGGTCCGGCGGAGTGGGCAGGCCGGGCAACGCACTCGCGCTCACCGATCTGGGGCCCTGCGGCATCGGTGCGGAGATCGGCGTGGACCATCTCACCGTGTGCGCCGTCGATCTGCGGGGCCAAGTGCGTGTCCGTGCGACGGAAGAGACACCGAACCGTGGCGGGAGCCCGGAGTCCGTACTCGTGCGGCTCGGCGCACTCCTCGAATCGGCCATCACCGACGCCGGCGCGGAGGGACTGCGGCCGGCGGGGCTCGCCGTCGCCGTTCCCGGGCTGGTCGACCGCTCCTCGACCACCGTCGTACGGGCACCCAACCTCGGCTGGTACGACACGGACATCGCCACGCACCTGGTCGGGCACCACCTGCCTCTGACCGTGGAGAACGAGGCCAACTTCGGTGCGCTGGCCGAACTCTGGCTGGGCGGGGAGGGCAGCGTGCCGAGCGACTTCATCCATGTGTCCGCGGAGGTCGGCATCGGTGCCGCGATCGTGTTCGACGGTGAACTGCTGCGCGGCAGACGCGGATTCGCCGGTGAACTGGGACACGTACCGGTGGAGCCCGACGGACCGCCGTGTGCGTGCGGCGGTTCCGGCTGCCTGGAACAGTACGCGGGCGAGGCGGCCGTACTGCGTGCCGCGGGAATCGAGGCGCGCGGCGCAGGTGGACGCAGCGCGGCACTGGCGGAGCTGCGCTCCCGCGCGGAGGACGGAGAGGCAGGCGCTCTGCGGGCTCTGCACCGAGCGGGCAAGGCACTCGGTATCGCGCTCGCAGGCGCAGTGAACCTTCTCGATCCGCGGGCGGTGCTGCTCGGCGGCGCACTCGCCGGACTCGCGCCGTGGCTGCTGCCCGCGCTGGAGCAGGAGTTGCAGCAACGCACAGCGGCGCCAGGCCCGGTGCCCACACTGGCCGTCTCCGCGATCGGAAGCGACGGCCCGTCCCTGGGTGCGGCGCATTCGGTCCTGCGGGCGGTGCTGAACGACCCGCTGTCGTACGCCGCTGGTCGCTGACGGCACCCGGACTGTCGCTGCGGAGACCTCGAATGCGCACAGTTTCCGCCGTCGAGTCAACTTAACGGGCGAATTCAGCACTTCGGGCGATTACCGGACGGATGACTCGCAACGCCCTTGCGTGGACGCACATGCTCGATCGTGTGACACCAAGGCACCGAAGCCACCGAAGGCAGCGATGGCAGAGCGCGGCAGCAACAGCGCTGAGCGGTACGGCACTTGCTCTGAGCTGTGTCGCGCCGGCAGCAGCGTGGTCTCCGCCGGAACCAGGAGCGGGCCCCGCGGACATATCGTCAACCGACCGTGACGGCAGCCCTGTTGATGAACACGATTCGCGTGAACACGATCCGCGTACGGGCGATGGGCGGCACGGACATTCCTCCCCGGGTGCCGGTATCTCAGTGGAAGCGGGCACGACCCGTGTCGAGATCGCGGCGCACCTCGGAAAGTGCCACGGTGCGGAGCTTGTCGCCGTCGTAGGCGGCCTGCGGGTCACCCTCGACGCCCATCACCGGTCGTGCGTCCCGGCACCACCGCCGCAGAAGCCTCCGCAGCCCGCGCCGCAGACACCGCCACCCGCTTCCACGCCACCGCCACCACCGGCACCGGACAAACCCGCGCCGGAGCCGGCCCCCGAGGTCCCCCGCACCAGCCCTCCGCCCGTCCCTGCTCCCGTGGTCCACCA
>DATMEI010000535.1:0-3693 GCA_035556995.1 Streptomyces sp. | reverse complement strand
GCCGCGCACCGGCATCACCGAAGCCGACCTCGTCGTCCTGGACCCGCCGCGTGCGGGCGCGGGCAAGAAGACCGTCGAGCACATCGCGAGCCTCGGCCCCCGCCGCATCGGATACGTGGCGTGCGATCCGGCCGCGCTGGCACGGGACTTGGGCTACTTCAAGGAGGCCGGGTACGTGCCGCGCTTCCTGCGCGCCTTCGACCTCTTCCCGATGACGCACCACATGGAGTGCGTGGCGATCCTGGAGAAGGCGGGGAAGCAGGCCTGACCTGCGGTCTTGCGTGTGCGCATCATGTGCGGTGTGGGCGCACGGGGGTGAGCATTCGTGGTGAGACCGTAGGTCGGTAGGGGTGCAACCCCGCTGAGTCGAAGGCGCAAGGAGGTCGTCGACGTTCGAGGACACCCGGAACGGACAGATTCCGGGTGCTCAGGAGCACTACTGCTATGACCGCTGACACCGCACTCCAGCCGGCCAATCCGCAGCAACTGGCCGACTTGTACGGCCAGTTCCCCGGATACGACCGGCTACGGATCAGGTCGGTGAACGTGAACCCGTCCGGGCCGACGCTGACGCTGCGGGTCGACCTGCCGGAGTTCCCCGCCGATCCATCGGAGGAATGGTCGGCTGCCGGGTACGACACGGTCCAGTGCCACTTGCAGTTCCTTGCCGTTGAGCACCCCGTACTGGCCCGGTGGAGTCCGCCGGCCGAGGCCCGGCTCGACGCACGGCCGGTCAGCGACCGGCTGACCGAGGTCCGCTTGAACGGTACGGGCATCGAGCTGACCTTCCGGGCCAACCCGCAGTTCGTCGTCCGGCACGTCAGCGCATTCTGTGCCGGGGGCGACGAGCCCGAGTACGTGTACCTGAGCAGGTTGGACACCAAGCTGCACGGCACCAGCGAGCCTGCGACGACCACGGAGACCTTCTATGCCCGCTGACTGGACCGGACTCCTGGCCGACGCCGGCGCTCTGGCCGACGTGTACTCCACCGCCCCCGCGCTGGACCGCTGCAAGCTCCACTACCTGCACTTCGACGAGCGCGGCACCTCCGCCACACTCGGCCTCGGCACCGGCGACCTGCCGGACCGCCCCCTCCCGGAGTGGGAAGCCAAGCCGTTCAACAGCCTCACCTTCTGCCTCGTGTGCGAGGAGATCACGGAGGTCGCGCTGAACGGCTGGGAGCTCCCGACGCCCACTCTCCAATTGGCCTCGGCCGCAGCCGGGGTGAGCGTAGTGGCGGAGGGAGAAGGCTCGTCGCTTCACCTCACCGCCGAGTCCGTGCGCATCGAGGCTGTGCGGACAACGCTGGTGGCCGAGACCGCCACCTGAGCGTGCCCCGTGCGCGTCATGGGTGAGACCGCCACACGGCCAGAGCGGCGCCCAGCAGCCCGGACCCGTGGCCGAGTTCGGCGTAGCGGATCGGGGGCGGACCGGGGCGCGGTGACCGTAGGGCAAAAGTGCCCCGTGCCGCCTCGTGGAGCAGCCCGCCGGAGGTGCCGAGCCCCCCGCCCATGACGATCGCCTCCGGGTCGAGCAGGGAAACCGTCCACGCCAGCGCCGTACCCAGGGCACGGCCCGCTGTGGTCAAGAGCTCCCCCGCAGTCCCGTCGCCGCGCGCGGCCCGCCTTACGACCTCGCGGGCCCCGGTGACCTCACTTCCCGTGGCCGCGGCGTACCGGGCCGCTATCCCCGCGCCGGAGGCGTACTCCTCCAGGTTCGGAGGTCGCCCGTCCCGTACGGCATTCGCGGAGAACTTCGGGTCCACCGAGGCGGCCACCTCGACGTTGCCCAGTGCGATCGCCTCGCCGCGGTGGCCCTGCCACAGCTGTCCGTCCCGTACGAACGTGGCGGAGAGCCCGGTCCCGAGGGAGACGTACAGGAACGAGCCGAGCCCCCGCCCGCCGCCGAACCGCGCCTCGGCCAGGGCCCCGCAGCGCACATCGGACTCCACGGCCACCGGGCGGCCCGGCACGAGCGGCGCCAGCAGCTCTGCCGGCTGGGTGGCCCAGTCGAGCACCTCTTGGCTGGTCAACTGCCCTGCGGAATCGACGTACTCCGGGAACCCGGCGCCGATGCCGACCACCTCGGCATCCCGTTCGGCGGCTGCTCCGGCCATCTCCCGCGCCGCCGCCACGGTGCCGGCGAGTCCCGGATCGCGTCTGCCGTCGCGTCTGCCGTCGCGTACGGACGGGCGCGAGGCCGTGTGCAGTGCGGTGCCGTCCGCGGTCACCAGTCCGGAGACGATCGTGGTGCCCCCGACGTCGAGGGCGATCACGACCGGCGGCGTCACGGCTGCCATCCCTCCGGTACCCGCCCGGCCCCGGCCCAGTAGCGGGCGCCGGCACCTTCGACGTCCACCAGCCGGTACTCGGTGCCCGCCGGCAGGTAGGCCGCGTCATCGGGCTCGACGCGGTGCCACGCCGGCCCCTCGTAGGACGGGAGGTGCAGATACAGGGTGCCGTCCGTCACGTAGAGGACGGTCTCGTCCTGTGCGGTGTGCACCGCTCCCGCGTGCCCGGGCGAGAGCCGGCCGCGGGTGACGGTCAGGTACTCGGTGTCCACGGCCGTCCCCGCCAGGTGACCTCCGTCGTCCTCCGGCAGCCAGTGGAGATGGTCGTCCTCCCGTACGACATGGATCCGCGCGGCGGCGTCCCGTTCGGCCTTCGACTCCGGCCAGCGGCCGTCCCAGCGGTCGTCGCGGTAGCGCGTCTCCTTCAGCAGCGGCTGCGTGCGTGCGTAGGGCGAGGCGGTATTGCGCGACGGCGGCGGGGAGAAGAACTCCAGTACGCGTACGGGCTCGTGGCGCGGGTTCACCGCGTGGTTCCAGGTGTCCCGCCGGAAGAAACCGACATCGCCCGCCCGCAGCGGACGGACCTCGCCGTGCTCCGGGTCTATCAGGATCAGCTCTCCGGCCAGCACGACGTACGCCACGTCTGCGGCGAACACGGTGGGGTTCATCTCCGAGTGCGTATACCGGCCGCGCGGAGTGAGCGTGTACTGCAGTACGTGCAGGCCGGCCGAGGAGACGTAGACCTGGTCGCTCACGTATCCGGATCCGTCCGGGTCGCCCCACAGGTGCCGGGCGGCGTCGTCGTGCCGGATGACGGTGGGGTGGTCGTAGGTGGGGCGTGGCGTCGGTCGCCGGACGGCTCGACTCATCGTGCGCTCCTCATGAGCATGGCGCGGCAGAAGCAGGGGGCGGAGGCCGGGTGTTCAGATCCGGCGTTCAGATCTCGGCGACGACCTGACCGCCGTCGAGGAAACGTTCGAAGGAGCCCTGCGGTGTGGCCGCGTCGTCCTTGGCGGTGATGACGTCCTTGGAGTACTGCGCGATGTAGACCCGCCGGTTCCGGTCGGTGAGGTTCGGTCCGCTGCGGTGCATGACGACGCTGGAGAAGACGACGACCGAGCCCGCCGGTGCGGTCATCGGGACGCCCGGATCCGAACCGAAGTAGCACACCCGGTCGTTGGTCTCCGGGTCCGGGATGTGCTTGACGTAGGACCTGATGCCGGACCGCGAGTACGGCAGCAGGTGGACCGGGCCGTTCTCCTCGGTGACGTCGTCGAGCGCGATCCAGCAGGTCAGGTAGGGGTCGTGGTCCTCGTGCACGTAGCCCGAGTCCTGGTGCCAGGCGAACGACGTGTCGGGATCACCCGCCTTGATGACGTACTGCTCCCAGAACAGGTAGGCA
>DATMEI010000534.1:0-2521 GCA_035556995.1 Streptomyces sp. | reverse complement strand
ATCTGCCATGACCATCACCGCGCCCTTGAGGACACCGACGAGAAGCACCTCCTTGCCCGCGTACTCCGCGTCGATCTTCGCGGCCAGCTCTGTCAGCTTCGCGTCGATCTCTTCCTTGGTGATGAGGACCGACTTCAAGTCGGTTCCCATGTCTTTCTCGTCCACCCGTGCCGCTCTCGGTCGAGTTCTCGGCCCACGCTGCCGCCGGCCAGCGGCAGCCCGGGAGAGGGACGTTCAGCTGGACGGTGTCGGCGGGGTCGGTGAGCCATGCCGAAAGACCAGTCTGCCACCCTGCCTTCCGGCCTCGACACGCCCGGGCAGGTTGATGGCGCGCTGACCGCGCCAGGCCGTGATCAGACGGTCGACTTCCTCGAGGTGACGGGCGAAGAGCGAACCGGCGGGTGCGCCGGATGCGATGGCCGCACGGCGCAGGACGCGGCGGCGCACGGCGGGCGGCAGCGCGTAGAGCTGTGCGGTGTCCAGTTCGACGCCGTCCCAGCCGTCGGTGCCGGGCAGGTCGATTCGTACCGAACGCTCGGCCTGGACGGCCCAGCTGTCGAGCGCGTCCGCGTCGTCGCGCGAGAGACGTGCCGTACGGGCGAGCGCCTCGATGACCCCCTTGCCCAGTGCCTTCTCCAGCATGGGCAGAGCCTCGTGACGCACGCGTGAGCGGGTGTAGGCGGGATCGTCGTTGTGCGGGTCGTCCCAGACCGGGAGTGACTGTGCGAGACAGGCCTTGCGGGTGGTCTGGCGGTCGATGGCGAGGAACGGACGGCGGTAACGGTCCTTCGGCCCGGTGACCTCGGCCATACCGGACAGCGAGCGGGTACCGGAACCGCGGGCGAGCCCGAGGAGCACGGTCTCGGCTTGGTCGTCGCGGGTGTGCCCGAGCAGCACGGCTGTGGCACCGCAGCGGTCGGCGACATCGTCGAGGGCGTCATAACGTGCGTCGCGCGCGGCGGCTTCGGGGCCGGTGTTCGTACGGCCGATGGTGACGGCGATCGATTCGACGGGCTCGAGGCGGAGAGCGGTGAGTCGTTGGGCGACCTCCTGCGCGCGGTCGGCGGAGCCGGGCTGCAGGCCGTGATCGACCGTGACTCCTCCTGCGCGGAGGCCGAGGCGCGGGGCCTCGAAGGCGAGTGCTGAGGCGAGCGCCATGGAGTCGGCGCCGCCGGAACAGGCAACGAGGACGAGCGGGGGCTCGCCGGGCTTCTTGGTTTCACCGGCTTGTTCGCTGAGGCCGGCATGTCCGCTGAGTACGTCGTGAAGTGCGCGGCGAACCGCCAGGCGTATTGCAGCGACCGCGGGATGGGGACCCATGTCCGATTCACTTCCTCGAAGAGGTCTTGTCACGCTGAGTGCGTCGATGGTGACAGAGATGGAGGGGTTCCCAGAGCATCGCACGCGGTCCCGTCATTCTCGGTCCCTCGGACGAGTGATTGGCGAGGCTTCCGGCGGTCCATGGGCTCCCGGAGGAGTACGCAGGGCCTTCCCGGCACGAACCGCAGCCCCGTCGACCGTCCTCCGAGCGCCGGCGCATCCAACGCCGCCGACGCCACCGCGTCGGCCTCGTATCAGGAACGCATCCGCGCGATCCAGTCCGCGGGCCTGCCGATCTCCGCCTTGGTGGGAAGCGTGTTGGGAGAGGTCCAGACGCGGTTGAAGCCGTCCATGCCCAGGTCCTCCACGACGGCCCGCACGAAGCGCTCCCCTTCGCGGTACTGCCGCAGCTTCGCGTCGAGGCCGAGGAGCTTGCGCAGCGCCTGGTCGAGGCGGCCGGCGCCGGAGGCGCGGCGCTTCTGGAACTTCTCCCGGATCTCCGCGACGCTCGGCACGACCTCCGGGCCGACCCCGTCCATGACGTAGTCCGCATGCCCCTCCAGCAGGGACATCACCGCCGTGAGACGCCCGAGGATCTCGCGCTGTGCCGGCGTCTGCACCAGTTCGACGATGCTGCCGCGGTCGGTGCCCGCGCCGTTCTCCTCCTCCGTGCCCGGCGTGCGGCTCCCGGTCAGCGACTGCACCGCCTCGCGCAGGCGCTCCAGCAGCGCGGAGGGGTCCATGTCGGCCTCGCCGAGGAACGCCTGGATCTCTCCCTGGATGTGGTCGCGGAGCCAGGGCACGGCGGCGAACTGCGTGCGGTGCGTCTCCTCGTGCAGGCAGACCCAGAGCCGGAAGTCGTGCGGGTCGACCTCCAGTTCGCGCTCGACGTGCACGATGTTGGGCGCGACGAGCAGCAGGCGGCCCTGCTCGCCGGGCTTGTCGTGGAACGGGTCGAACTGGCCGAGCACCTTGGAGCCGAGGAAGCCGAGCATCGCGCCGAGCTCGACACCGGTGATGCGCGAGCCGATCGCCTCGGTCAGCGGACCGGGGGCGCCCTTCTTCTCCTGGAGCTTGTCGATCAGCGGCGCGATCACCGTCGCGAAGCCGTCGGCGTTGGCCTGCACCCACCCCGGACGGTCGACGACCAGGACAGGCGCGGTGCGCTCGGTGGCGACCAGCCCGGTGAACTCACGGACCA
>DATMEI010000533.1:0-6507 GCA_035556995.1 Streptomyces sp. | reverse complement strand
GCCCCCGCTCGGCCGCGCCCCCGGTCAGTGGTGCCAGGCACGGCCGCCGACGTTGTGGATCATTCGCTGGAGGACCTTGAGGGTCTGCACGTACTCCTCGTCCGGGATGCCGGCGTGGACCTGTTCACGCAACGAACCCTGGAGCACGGCGAGTTCGGCATGGAAGGCGGCACCCTCCTTGGTCAGGCGCAGGCGCTTGCCGTCGTCCTGGTCCGCCCAGCCGCGGGTGACGACGGTGTCCATCTCGGACTCCAGGAGGGCGCCGACGTCCAGGTAGTTGAAGAGGACGGCCGTCAACTCCTCGCGCGTACGGCCGTCTTCGCTGCCTGCGAGCTGGGCCAGCACCCACCACTGGGGCTGGGTGATGCCGCGTTCCGCCAGGGCCTCGCGGATGCGGCCGACGACGGCTTTGTGCGCCGCCCAGCTCCAGTAGCCGATCGGCTGACCGGCCAGTTCGTCGTCGGGGTGTGAGAACTCCATGGTTCGCCCTCGCCTTCCGTCGTGCGGTGCGTGCGGTGAGCACGCTGCGTGTGCTGCCTGCTCACGCTGACGAGGACGAACCTAGAAGTTGAACTCAAGTTGAAGTCAAGGGCGGTCGCCTTCTGCCGCCGCCGGCAGAAGGCTCAGCCGCCTGCGGACTCGCCCGGCTCCAGCCGGAAACCGACCTTCAATCCGACCTGGTAGTGCTCGATCTGGCCGTCCTCGATCTGTCCGCGCACCTCGGTGACCTCGAACCAGTCCAGATGGCGCAGGGTCTCCGAGGCGCGGCTGATCGCGTTGCGGATGGCCGCGTCAACGCCCTCGTGCGACGTGCCGACGATTTCGGTCACCCGGTAGGTGTGATCACTCATGCTGGTCTCCGCTGACAGGGGGCAGTTGTCTGTCCCTTCCCGGTGTCCCGATCCGGCGGTCTTAGGCAGGCGAAAGCACTTCCCGGGCCCGTACGGGCGCGTAAGGGCCCGGACAGTTCCGTACGGGTGCAGGGCAGACGCGCAGACGGCCGCCCCCGGCCGCGGGGGGAAGCGGGCCGGGGGCGGCTCTGAGGCGGGGGACGCGTCCGGGGTGTCAGGTGCCCGGCACGTCCCCCACGGCGGTGAGCAGTGCGAGCGGTGTGGCCGCCGCCCATGCCTGCGGGGAACAGGCGTGCGGGTACGGGACGGGATCCGCGTGATCGGTGCGCGAGTATCCGGCGAGCACCTCGGGAAGCCGGTAGCCCTGCCTGGCCGCGGCCTCGACCATGCCGCGGGCGAGCGTACGGGCCTGAGCGTGCAGCCCGTAGCGCGCCAGCCCGAGTGCGATGACGGCGTTGTCGTGCGGCCAGATGCTGCCCCGGTGGTAGGAGAGCGGGTGGTACGGCTCCTGGCCCGACGCCAGCGTGCGTACCCCCCAGCCCGAGAAGAAGTCCGGTTCCAGCAGCCGCCGTCCCACGGCCTCGCCCTTGTCCTGGCTGAGGATTCCGGACCACAGCAGATGGCCCGCGTTGGAGGCCAGAGCGTCCGCGCGCATGCCCGTCTCGTCGAGGGCGAGCAGCGGGAAGCCGCGGTCCGGCATCCAGAAGTCGGCCTCGAAGCGTTCGCGCAGTGCGGCTGCCGCCTTCGTCAGACGGTCCGCGTAGGCGGGGTCCTGCCAGACCGTACGGGCGAGTCCGGCCGTACGGACCAGCGCGTCGTAGGCGTAGCCCTGCACCTCGGCGACCATGACCGCACCTGTGGGGCGTGTGCCGTCGGCGGTGCAGACGGCACCCGGCGAGTCCTTCCAGTTCTGGTTGGCGAGGCCGCCCTCGTGGGCGTGGTAGGCGAGGTATCCGTGGGTCTCCAGACCGCCGTGGTCGAACATCCAGTCCACGGCTGCGCGTGCCTGCGGCTCCAGGCGCCGGGCCAGGGACGTGCTGTCCTTGCCCTGCTCCTGCTCGCCGTCTTCGTCCGGCGTCTGCTCGTTGTGGGCGCTCAGCAGGATGAGAAAGAGCGGGGTGGAGTCGACCGTCCCGTAGTAGCGCCCGTACGGAACCTGCCCGAAGGCGGCCAGTTCGCCGTGGCGGACCTCGTGCACGATCTTGCCGGGCTGGGCGAGGCGTTCGGGCTCCTCCTCGCGCGCCTGGGTCGCGGCGAGGGCGAGCAGCGTGGCCTCGGCCAGACGCGGACGGTACGGGAGGGCGAAGAGGGAAGTCAGCAGGGAGTCGCGGCCGAAGAGTGTCAGGAACCAGGGCACGCCGGCCCCGGGGATGAGCACCCTCTCGCCGTCCGGGCCCGGGGCTGTGACGCGCAGACCTGCCAGGTCCTTCAGGCCCTGTTCGCAGGCGCGGGCCAGCTGAGGCCAGTCGGTGAACCGGGCGGGGACGGGTGCCGTGGCGGTGAACTCGGTTGTTTCGGCCTTCAGCCGGGTGGCGATGGCGGTGGGGTCGACAGGTCCGGTACGGGCAGCCCCGTCCCGCTGGTCCGCCTCGCCCGTAGCTTCGTCCACCTCGTCCGGCTCCGCTCCGGCGTCGGGTGTGGCCGCCGGGCGCTCGGGAGCGCCGGAGGGGTGTGCGGTCACGCACAGCCTCAACTCGGCCGTGCCGTGCGGCGGCAGATGGAGCAGCCAGCTCAACTGCCGTGCCGGACTGCCTGTTTCCTCGACCGACTCGGGTGCGGGTTCGGCGGTGACCGTCGTACGGGAGTGCCACTCGCCGCGCCGGTAGCCGAACTCGACGCCGTCCGGGCGGGGTTCGCGCGTACGCGTGGCATACGGCTTGTCGTACACGCGGTGGTCGGAGCGCAGCTCGAACTGGTCCGCGAAGTCGGCGTCGACGGTGAGCGCCAGCCGCGCCGTGGTGGCCTCGCCCAGATTGCTGGTGAGCCGTATGCGCTCGCTCAGCACACCGCTCACGACGGCCTGTTCGCGGAAGACGGTGTAGGCGGGCGGCTCCTCGCGGGTGCCGTGCGGAGTGAGGACGGCGACGCCGCTGCCGTCCGTCGCCGGCACCAGTACGGCCGGTGCGGCGCCGTCGACGGTGAGCTGCCAGCGGCTCAGATGCCGGGCGTCACGCATGAACAGGCCCTCGGGGACTGTCCCTTCGGACTGCGCACTGGGCAGCGCCCCGTGTGTTCCGTTGACGTCACCGGAGGGGCCAAGCACGGCGAAGGTGCCTTCGTGGACGAGCAGTCGGTGCTCGGTCGCATTCAAAGGTTCAGGGTCCTTCCTGGGACTCGGACGTGAACTCTTGTCCTGTCATTGACGCGAACTCGGGCGTCTGAACCCTCAGTTCGCCGTCGGCGGCGGAATCCGGCCCGTTCAGCAGATCGAGGGCGAGCGCGGCGGTCCAGCTGAAGTCACGGGTTCCCCGCCCGCCACCGGTGTACGGGTCGAGGTACTCCGCGAAGCGGGACGTGGCCGCCGCGTCGAGCACATCGGCGCGCAGCGCGTCGGCGCGCTCGGTCTCGCCGCAGCGCCGAAGTCCGCGCTCCAGCAGCCAGTTGACGTTGAACCAGGCGGGGCCGCGCCAGTAGCGGTACGGATCGAAGGCGGGGCCGCGCAGATCGTAACTGGGCAGCAGCCGCACGCTCGTTCCCAGCCCGAAGTGCTCGCCGGTGATCGTACGCAGCAGAGCGGCGGTGATGTCCGCGGGCAGCCCGTGTGCGATCAGGGGGAGCAGCCCGGCGACGCTGCGTACGTCCAGCAGAGCCCCGCCGACCCGGGGATCACGGGACTCGGCGCGCAGGTCGCGGCACAGGAACTGGCCCGCCTCCGGCGACCACAGCCGCCGTACGAGAGCGGCCGTGAGCGCGGCTGCGCGCTCGCGGTGCGGGCGCGGGTCGAGGCCGAGTTCGGCGCAGATGCCCGCCAACGCATGCTCGGAGGCGATGAGGAGGGCGTTGAAGGACGGGTCCTCGACGGCGAAGTGGTGCGGTGCGTCCGCGTCGCGGTAGCCGTGGTCGCGGTAGTCGGCCGCGAGGCGCACATAGCGCCCGTAGTCCAGATCGGTCGGCCGGTCTTCGGCGGCTCCGTGAGTGAGGTCCGCACGCCGGAAAGAGTCCGCCGAGGCGGGTTCGACGCGCTCCAACGGGCCGTCCCAGCAAGGGCTGTTGTCCATCCCCGGCTCCCAGGGGTGCACCACGGCGGCCAGCCCGCCTCCGCCGAGGTCGCGGCGCTCCGCGAGGTAGCGGTGCCACGCGGCCAGCCGCGGGTGGACCCTGGCCAGGAAGCCGCGCCGGCGGGACTCGGCCGGGTCGGCCCTGTGCACCAGCCAGGCGGCGAGCGCGTGCACGGGGGGCTGGATGATGCCGGACGTCTCCACCGTGCGCGGTGCTCCGGCTGTCGCCGCCCCCGCCGTGGAGGAACGCCAGAAGTCGGGCCCGGGAAAGTACGCGTCGGGCGGCACACGCGGGTTGAAGACGATGTGCGGGATGCGGCCGTCGCCCCACTGGGCTCCCAGCAGCGTCTCCAGCTCACGCTGTGCACGTGACGCGGACAGATGGCGCAGCCCGATGGCGATGAAGGCCGAGTCCCAGCTCCACTGGTGCGGATAGAGGCTGTGGGAGGGCACCGTCGAGGTCCCCGTCCAGTTGCCGAAGAGGACGCGTCGCGCGTCGCGGCGCAGGCGGCGGCGCTCGGAGTGGCCCAGCGACCGGCTCGGGGGTGCGTGGGCCGTTCCGTCCGCAGGCGCCGCCGTCGAGGTGGCAGCCGTCGTCCCGGATGCGGATGCGGATGCCGATGCCGATGCCGGGGGCGACGGGATCACGCCGCCGCCCTGGCGAGGAAGGGCGGCACGGACCGCAGCGCTTCGGCGGCGTCATCCCCGGTCAGCCTGCATTCGAGCGCCAGAGGCCCGGTGTACCCGGCGCTGTCCAGGGCGCCCAGCCATGCGGACCAGTCCAGATGACCGGCACCCGGCTGGAAGCGGTTGGAGTCGCTGACCTGCGCGTGGCCGATGTACGGGGCCGCCGCCAGGATCGCAGCCGGCGGGTCGGCCTCCTCGATGTTCATGTGGTAGCTGTCGATGCCGACACGGACGGAGCCGAGCCCGACCTCACGTATCAACTCCACTGCCTGACCGAGCCTGTTGACCATGTGGTCCTCGTAGCGGTTCAGGGGTTCGAGGAAGAGGGTGACACCCTCCCGGCGTGCGTGTTCGCCCAGTTCGGTCAGCCCGTCCAGCAGCACTTCGCGGTCCTCTTCCTCGCTGCGCGGTGCCTGGAAGGGCGGCAGACGCCGCGAGAACATCCCGTACGAGGCGGGGGTCTGCACGCCCGTACCGCCCAGCTCCGCGGCGACCGAGAGCTGCGACTTCAGCTGGGCGAGGGCGTCGCGTCGGAGGCCCTCGTCGAAGGCGCCGAAGAAGTGCAGCATGTCCACGCACACCGTCGGCATGACGACGCCGTCCGCGAGGGCCTTGCGGAGCTCGGGCAGACGGTCGCGGAAGTGGAAGTCGCCCTTTCCGCGCAGTTCGATCGCGTCGTAGCCCGCGGCCTGCGCGAACTCCCACTTCTGCTGCAGGGTTTCCCCCGGCAGGAGTTGCTCCTGGCAGGCGGTTCGGAACATGGTTCGGGCCTTTCACGAAGTGCTTCGGTGCGTTGTGCGCGGGGAGTGCGTGTGCGGTCGTGGGACCGGCGGTCCCGTGGCTCCACTGCCGGTTCAGAACTCGAGGACGATCTGCAGGGCCTCCGCCGGACGTTCGTCGAGCAGCGTGTAGGCGTCAGCCGCCTCCGCAGCCGGAACGACGTGGCTGACCAGGGACTTCACCTCCACCTTCCCCTCGGCCACCAGCCTCAGGAAGGTCTGCTGCAGCCGTTCCACGCTCCACCGTCCGGCGAGCTGCTGCGGTACGCCGCCGATCTGCGAGCAGATCAACTGGGCCCTGTTGTGGTGGAATTCGTCGCCGAGCCGCAGCCCGGCCCCGTCGCCCTGGTAGAAGCCGGAGGCGACGACCCGGCCGCCCACGGCCACGGAACGCAGTGCCTCGTGCAGCGCCGGATAGGCGCCGCTGATCTCGATGGCGGCGTCCGCGCCCCGTCCGGAGGTCGCCTCCCGCACCCGTTCGGCGACGTCGTCCTCACGCGCGTTGAGTGTGATCTCCGCGCCGTGCTCCCGTGCGTGTGCCAGCCGTACGTCGAGGGCGTCGACGGCTGTCACGCGGGCCCCGCTGAGCTGGGCGAGGCGCGTCGTCAGCAGGCCGATGACGCCCTGGCCGAACACGGCGACGTCCTCGCCGAGATGGATGTCCGCACCGAGGACCGCGTTGTACGCGATCGCCCCGACGCGGGCGAACGCCCCTGCGAGCGGCTGCAGTCCGGGAGGGAGGGTGTGGCCGGCCATCCGCTCGACGGGGACGACGCCTTCGCTGCGGTGCCCCCAGATGCCCCACACGAGATCACCGACGGCGGGCGTCCCGGGCAGGTCCGCCGACTCGGGGGAGACCTCGGTGACTTCGCCGACCTCCGAGTAGCCCCACCCCGTCACGGGATAGGCGATCCCGGCCGCGCCGTCACGGAAGAGCCGGGCTTCGGCGTCCCAAGTGCGGGTGAGGTAGGG
>DATMEI010000532.1:0-5912 GCA_035556995.1 Streptomyces sp. | reverse complement strand
CGGATGTACGGCCCGGAGAGATGTCCGGAGGCCAGCAGCAGCGCTGCGCCGCCGCACGTGCTCTGGTCACCGAACCGCGCGTCCTCTTCGCGGACGAGCCCACCGGTGCTCTGGACGCCCTCTCCGGGGAGCAACTCCTCGGCCAGTTGGTACGGGTAGCCCGCGAACAGAACACCACCGTCGTGCTGGTCACCCACGAGCCCCGCGTCGCCGCCTACGCGGACCGGGAGATACTCCTGCGTGACGGCGAGGCCGACCCCACCGGGTTCGGCGTCACGGGATTCGGCGCCACCGGATCCGGCGTCACCGCGCAGCCCGGGAGCCGGGCATGACGGGGGCGGCCAAGACCCTCATGCAGAAGGGTCTACGGCCTGCCACGACCGTACGGCTCGCCCTCGCCGGCACCCGTACGGACACCCTGCGCGTACTGCTCACCGCCTTCAGCGCGGCCCTCGCCGCCCTCGCGGCCCTGGCGGCGCTGACAGTGCTCGCCGTCCCCACACCGGCCGGAACCGCCGACGGCAGCGCGGCCTGGTCGCAGCAGTACACCAGCGGCGTACTGCGCGAGCCCGGCCTCCGGCCCGGCGTGGCCTTCGCGCTGCTGCTGCTCACCATCCCCGTCCTGGCGCTGGCCGGACAGTGCGCCCGTATCGGCGCACCCGCACGGGACCGCCGCCTCGCCGCGATGCGTATGGCCGGTGCGACGCCGCGGCAGGCCGTCACCGTCGCCGCGGCGGAGACCGGTGCCGCCTCTCTGCTGGGCACCCTGGCCGGACTCGGCACCTACCTCGCATTGCACGAACTGCTGCACCGCCCGGACGCCCAGGGCCATTTGCCGCTGCCCACCGACGTCCTGCCCTCCCCCGTCGCCCTGGCGGCCGTGGTGCTCGGCCTCCCGCTGCTCGCCACGTTCACCGGTGCGCTGATGCTGCGCCGGGTGACCTTGAGCCCCTTCGGCCTCATACGTGGCAGCGGCCGCCGCGGAACTCCCCGCCCCTGGCCCGGTGTTCTCATCCTCCTCGGCCTCGGCGCGACTGCCCTCATCCAGCCGCTCCTTCGCTGGTACGCACGTGAGGGCCACGTACTTCCCGACCTGGTGCTGCCTCTGCTGTTCTTCGGGGGCGGGCTCTGTGCAGTACTCGGTGTGGTGCTGGGCACCGGCTGGATCTCCTGGACCGCCGGGCGGATCCTGCACCGCTACGCCCGGCGGCCGGCCGCGCTGCTCGCAGCCCGGCGTCTGCTGGACGACCCGTGGAACGGCAGCCGCACCTTCGCCGCATTGCTGGCCTGCGTGGTCTTCGGTTCGGGCGCGGCAGCCGTACGGGCCTGGTTCGTGGCACAACGCGAAGCCGACGCCGCCGCGCAGCGTCTCCACGACAAGGCGGCGAACACCGAACCCGTACCGCCAGGAGGACCGGAGGACCGCTTCTACCTCGACACGATGGACCTCGTCGACACCGCAGTCGTCGTCGCACTGGTCCTGGCCACCATGGGACTGCTGGTCGCTCTCGCCGAGGGCGTCGTCTCGCGCCGCCGCACCCATGCGGCCCTTGTCGCGACCGGCGTCCCGAGAGGCGTCCTGGGACGCGCTCTGGCATGGCAGACCCTCACCCCGGTCCTTCCGGCCACCCTGCTCGCACTGACCGTGGGCACTCTGCTCGCGCGGGGCATCAGCTCGAAGGGCACCGCTTCCGGCGGGCCGGTGCAGGTGTGCCGGGACGGCACCTCGAGCTGTACGCCCGGAGACCGCACGGTCCACGTCCCCGACGTCGTACGTGAGGCCCAAGTGCCTCTGGGAGAGCTGGCGTTGTACGGCCTGGGCACACTCGTCCTGGTGCTGGCGGCATTCGGCGTCGGCCTCTTGTTCCTGCGCACCAGCACGGACCTGGACGAACTCCGTGCCACGTGAGCGGCGGCGGCAACGCACGGGCGGTTCGGCGAAGTCGAAAAGCAGTGGGGGACGGGGCCGGGAGCCGCGATACTCGATCACGTGTTCCTGACGATCAGCACCACCGGCAACGGCAGCGGTCCGGCTACCGACTTGGGGTTCCTGCTGCACAAACACCCGGGGAAGGCGCAGCAGTTCTCCACGTCGTACGGCGACGCGCACGTCTTCTACCCGGAGGCGTCGGCGGAGCGCTGCACAGCGGCGCTGCTGCTGGATGTGGACCCGGTGTCGCTGGTGCGGCGCGGGAGGGGGAAGGGACGTGGCGGCGCACCCGACTCGGCGCTGGCGCAGTACGTGAACGACCGTCCCTACGCGGCGACTTCGCTGCTCGCCGTGGCGCTGCGCACCGTTTTCGCGAGCGCGCTGAAGGGACGGTGCGACGCGAGGCCGGAACTCGCCGCCCGTACGCTGCCGCTGCGGATCGAGGTGCCCGTGCTGCCCGCTCGCGGCGGCCCGGACCTGGTGCGGCGGCTGCTCGAGCCGCTGGGGTGGAGCGTGGAGGCCGAGGCCCTGCCGCTGGACGAACGGTTCCCGGAGTGGGGCGAGTCGCGGTATGTGGCCCTCTCGCTGACCGGGGAGCAGCTGCTGTCGGACGCACTGCGTCATCTGTACGTTCTCCTGCCCGTGCTGGACGACGCGAAGCACTACTGGGTGGCTCCCGACGAGGTGGACAAGCTGCTGCGGGCCGGTGACGGCTGGCTGCCCGGCCACCCGGAGCAGACCCTCATCACGCGCCGCTATCTGTCGCGACGGCGGGCGCTGACGCAGGACGCCCTGGAGCGGCTGGAGTTGGCGAGGCTCGCGGAGGCCGACGACACCGAGGCCGAGGAACTGGACAACGCCGTCGACGAGACCGCGGACACCGACGAGAAGCCGGTGGCGCTGGCGGTGCGGCGGCGTGAGGCGATCCTGCAGGTCCTGCGGAACACGGGTGCGCAGCGGGTACTCGACCTCGGCTGCGGTCAAGGGCAGCTCGTCGGCGCGCTGTTGCAGGAGAGCCGGTTCACCGAGGTGGTGGGCGTCGACGTGTCGGTGCGGGCACTGAACGAGGCGGCCAGGCGGCTGCGCCTGGAGCGGATGCCGGAGCGGCAGGCGGCACGGGTGAAGCTGATGCAGGGGTCGCTGGCGTACACCGACGGGCGGCTGAAGGGGTATGACGCGGCGGTGCTGAGCGAGGTCATCGAGCATGTGGACCTGCCGAGGCTGGCTGCGCTGGAGCATGCGGTGTTCGGTGCGGCGAAGCCGTCGGCGGTCGTCGTGACGACACCGAACGTCGAGTACAACGTCCGCTGGGAGTCGCTGCCCGCCGGGCAGGTGCGCCACCCGGACCACCGATTCGAGTGGGACAGGAAGGAGTTCCGCGCCTGGTCGGGGCAGGTGGCGGACCGGTACGGCTACGCGGTGGAGCACTGGCCGGTGGGCAAGGACGACCCGGTGGTGGGCCCGCCGACGCAGATGGCGGTCTTCCAGATCAAGGACCGGGGCGAGCCCGAGGCGGAGAAAGCCGATCGGGACAAGCCCGACCGGAACGACCGCGAGAACGACCGGGACGGACAGGAGGGCGCACGATGAGCGGCACCCCGGACACCCACACCCTCGGCGTACCGGACCTGTCGCTGGTCGTGCTGATAGGCACGACGGGCTCGGGCAAGTCCACGTTCGCCGGTGAGCATTTCCTGCCCACGCAGGTGATCTCCTCGGACGTCTGCCGTGGCCTCGTCGCCGACGACGAGAACGACCAGGCGGCGACGCCTGACGCGTTCGACTTGCTGCACTACATCGCGGGCAAGCGGCTCGCCGCGGGCCGGCTGACCGTGGTCGACGCGACGAACGTCCAGCCGGGGCCGCGCAAGCAGCTCGTGAAGCTGGCCCGCGAACACGACGTACTGCCGGTCGCGATCGTCCTCGATCTGCCCGAGCAGGTGTGCGCCGAGCGCAACGCGCAGCGGCCGGACCGCGCGGACCTGCCCCGTCATGTGCTGCCGAGGCAGCGGCGCGAACTGCGCCGCTCCATCGGGGCGTTGCAGCGTGAGGGGTTCCGCAAGGTCCATGTGCTGCGCAGCGCCGAGCAGGTCGGCGTGGCCGAAGTCGCGCTGGAAAAGCGGTTCAACGATCTGCGGCACCTCACGGGACCGTTCGACATCGTCGGTGATGTTCACGGCTGCCGCGCCGAGCTGGAGTCCCTGCTCGTACGCCTCGGTTACGAGGTCCGACGCGACGGCGAGGGACGGCCGTTGGACGCGCGGCACCCCGAGGGGCGTACAGCCGTGTTCGTCGGTGACCTGGTGGACAGGGGCCCGGACAGCCCGGGCGTGCTGCGGCTGGTGATGGGCATGGTCGAGGCCGGGAACGCGCTGTGCGTGCCGGGCAATCATGAGAACAAGTTCGGCCGCTTCCTCAAGGGCCGCAAGGTGCAGCACCGGCACGGCCTCGCGGAGACCGTCGAGCAGATGGAGGGTGAGAGCGAGGAGTTCCGTGAGCGGGTCGCCGCGTTCATCGACTCCCTCGTCAGCCATTACGTGCTGGACGGCGGCGGGCTGGTCGTGTGCCACGCGGGTCTCATCGAGAAGTACCACGGGCGTACGTCGGGCCGGGTGCGGTCGTTCGCGCTGTACGGGGACACGACCGGCGAGACGGACGAGTACGGGCTGCCGGTGCGCTACCCGTGGGCGGAGGAGTACCGGGGCCGTGCGGCCGTGGTGTACGGGCACACGCCGGTGCCGTCCGCGTCGTGGGTCAACAACACCATCTGCCTGGACACGGGCTGCGTGTTCGGCGGGCAGCTCACAGCGCTGCGCTGGCCGGAACGCGAACTGGTCGACGTACCGGCCGAGCGGGTCTGGTACGAGCCGGTGCGCCCGCTCAAGGCGGAGACGCCCGGCGACGGGGAGGGCCGGCCGCTGGATCTGAACGATGTGACGGGCCGGCGCGTCGTGGAGACGGCGCATCACGGACGGATCGCGGTGCGGGAGGAGAACGCCGCGGCAGCGCTGGAAGTGATGAGCCGGTTCGCGACGGATCCGCGCTGGCTGGTGTATCTGCCGCCGACGATGGCGCCGTGCGCGACGTCCGCCGAGGAAGGGTTCCTCGAGCACCCGGAGGAGGCGTTCGCGGCCTACCGCGCCGAGGGCGTGGCCCAAGTGGTGTGCGAGGAGAAGCACATGGGCTCGCGTGCCGTGGCGGTGGTGTGCCGGGACGCGGAGGCGGCCCGGCGGCGGTTCGGGGTCGAGGGCGGGCCGACGGGCGCGGTGTACACGAGGACCGGACGGCCGTTCTTCGACGACCCCGCGGTCACCGAGGAGGTCCTGACGAGGCTGCGGGACGCGGTCGCCGGTGCGGGCCTGTGGGATGAACTCGCCACGGACTGGCTGCTGTTCGACGCGGAGCTGCTGCCGTGGTCGCTGAAGGCGGCGGGGCTGCTGCGCAAGCAGTACGCGGCGGTCGGCGCGGCTGCGGGCGCGGTCTTCCCGGGGGTGCTGTCTGCGCTGGAGGGCGCTGCGGCCCGTGGAGTGGACGTGGCCGGTCTGCTGGACCGTCAGCGGTCCCGTGCCGCGTCGGCGACCGCGTTCACCGACGCCTACCGCCGCTACTGCTGGGCCGTGGACGGCCTCGACGGCGTACAGCTTGCCCCGTTCCAGATCCTGGCGGCCGAGGGGCGCAGCCTCACCGCGGTACCGCACGGAGACCAACTGGCCTGGCTGGACCGGCTGGTGGCGGCCGAGCACTCCGCTGCCGCGGCGGAGGGCCGTCCGGAGCTGCTGAAGGGCACCGGCCGGGTCGTGGTGGACACAGGTGAACCGGAGAGCACGGCAGCCGCGGCCAAGTGGTGGCTGGAGATGACCGCGTCCGGCGGCGAGGGCATGGTCGTCAAGCCGCTGGAGGCGTTCGTACGGGGCGCGAAGGGAATCGTGCAGCCGGGGGTGAAGTGCCGCGGCCAGGAGTACCTGAGGATCGTCTACGGGCC
>DATMEI010000531.1:0-10476 GCA_035556995.1 Streptomyces sp. | reverse complement strand
CCGCACCGTCTCGGCGAGTTCGACGTACCGGCTGTCGATGGTGCGCAGCCCGTTGTGTGTGTGGATGTAGACGGGGACGAGGACGGCCAGAGCGACTGTGATGACCTTCATCGTCTCCCCGATCCCGAACCAAAGGATCAGCAGCGGCACCAGCGCCAGCGAGGGGATGGCCCGCTTGATCTGTACGGGCCCGTCGATCACGCCTTCGCCGATCCGGCTCAGCCCTGACAGCAGTGCGAGCAGCAGACCGGCCGTGGTGCCGAACACCAGGCCCAGCGCGGCCCGTTGGGCGGAGCTCGCCAGATGGGACTGAAGCCTGCCGTCGGCGATGAGGTCGCCTGCGGTGGTCACCACGGTCCAGGGAGCCGACAGGCTCCGCGCCTCGATGAGCCCGGCCGCGGAACCCGCGGACCACACGGCGAGCAGAAGCAGGGGGCCCAGCGCCTTGCCGTACGGGATGGGGCGCCCCGGTGTGAGACGGCGCGCCGCCACGCTCCGCGGCTGACCTCGGCGTGCTGATCCCGTGAGACGCCCGAGGGTTTGGGTGCTCACGCTCATCACGGCTTCTCCTCTCCCGCAGCTCGCGCGTCCTCGCCGTCCTTGCCGTCCTTGCCGTTCTTGTCGTCCCTGGCGTCCTCGTCCGCTGCCTTGACGGCATCCGCTCCGACGGACTCGAAGCGCCGGTCGAAGAGGGTCTCCGCGTCGAACTTCTCCTGGTTGGTCTCCCTGGCCAGCAGATCGATGGTCTTCTGCTGCCGCTTGATCGCGGGATCCCAGTCGGCCGGGATGTCGGGCTGCCCGTTGAGCTTGTGGAGATAGGCGCCGTCCGCACGGCTCAGGCCCTGGTCCTTTACGGCATAGCCCTCGACCCACTCCTCGGGATGCTCGTACGCCCACACCTGGGCACGCGCCCAGAACTTGACGAACTCCCTGATGGCGGCGGCCTTTTGCGGATCCGCGACGGTGTCGGTCGGCGTCCACAGATGGGCGGGGTCGTCCCGGAGGCCGTGCGGGATGGTCTTGCCGCCTTCCTTGCCGTACTTGGCCGGGAAGCGCTTGATGTTGACCGAGCCGAGCGGTGCGACGTCGACCTGCCGTTCACCGAGTGCCGTCGGGTAGACGTCCCCGGTGCTGGGGAGTTCGACGAGTTTCACGTCCTCCTTCGTCAGTCCGGCCTTCGCGAGGACGCGCAGCACCAGCGCGCCCTGTGCCTGCCCGGGGCTGTAGGCGATCTTCTTGCCGCGGAGGTCCTTGAGGGAGTCGATGCCGGCACCGGGAGCGATTCCCAGCCGGTAAATGGGGTTCTTCTGCGGCTCCTTACGGAATTCCGCCGCGACGAGCTTCGTGTCGAGGCCCGTCCAGTGGGCGTGGATCGACGGGACTTCGGCCGACGAGCAGACGTCCAGGGAATGCGCGCGGAATGCCTCCGAGCACTGCGGACCGCCGCTGATATTCGCCCACTTGACCTTGAAGGGCAGTTTCCGTATCTCGCCGGAGAGCTTCAGCAGGACGTGGTCCTCCGGCGCTCCGACCGTGATCGTCGTCCGCGGGGAGACCTTCGCCGGGATCTTCGTCTTCGCGAGCTTCGCGTCACTGGCGGACGCGGTTTCGTCGTGCTGGGCGCAACTCACAAGCAGCGCAGGGGCGGTGAGCGCGAGGAGGAGGGCGACGGGCAGAGTCCTACGGCGACTTCGGCCCGGTGGGCCGAGGTCGGGGCCGGGGTGCGGGAGTGCGGGCCTGGGCATGTTCGTGTGTCCCGGTTCGTTCAGGTGCAACTGGGCAGAGGGCGCACACCAGTTGGGCCGTCCGCGGGGAAACGCGCATGGGTGACTGGTGGCACGGGGAAATTCGTCGCGGGAAATCGCGAGAGAGGCGCGGAGGACGGCGCAGCGAAGACGAAGAAGACGCGCGCCGCGAATTCAGCTACACAGCGCGGAAGCGACGCGCCGGAGATCCACGGCGCGCCGCTGCGTGAAACCAGCAGATTTGCGCATGCCGTTGAAGCTAGCGACCCCCATGACCAGGGTCAACAGCCGCCGCCCGCAAGGCCGGAAACTCAATACGGGTTTCGTAGGCCCTTCATTCGCGTGTTACGTGAGGAAACAAACCGCCCGTCGCAGACTCAGCCGCGCGCCGGCGGCACGTAGTGCGTGGGCGAATCCCGCTCCTCCGGAAGGGGCGAGTTGCGTACCGGGGACTCCACCTGAGGCGCATCCGGAGCCCGTAGACCTGCTTCCCGCTCCCAGCCCGCCCGCGCCCGCGGGTGATAGCGGAACCTGAACGGCACCAGCCGCCACCCGTGATGGACGAGCCTGCCGATGCGCCGCAGCCTCCGCTCGTCCCGTACGGTCCAGCGATAGCCCAGCCGCTCACGCACCGCCGCCGGAAACAGCCCGACCGTGAACCAGACGGTGAAGCGGGCCTGCGGGCCGCGCAGTCCACGCCATACCGGCCCGGGAAGCCAGGAGAACGCCGGCGGCCTGGCGATGAATCGGATGTCGAGCACCTCGCGAGTGGGCCGGTTGTCCTCCAGCACCTCACGCGCCATACGGTCCCAGTACGCCTCGAAGTCCGGCCAGCTCTCCGGCACCGGGCGCATGCTCATCCCGTACAGCCGCCACCAGCGCACGTGTTCGTCGAAGAGGCGGCGCTTCCCGGCTTCGTCCAGACCGGGGCCGAAACGGTCGGCGACGAGCACCGTGAGCATGAAGAAGGTGGCGTGCGCCCAGTAGAAGGTGTCGGGGTCGAGCGCGTGGTACGGCCGCCCGTGCTCGTCGACGCCTTTGACCGTGTTGTGGTAGCCGCGCACTTGGCGGGCGGTCTCCGCCGCACGCGGACCGTCGTAGACGACGCCCCCGATCGGATAGAGCGAGCGGAAGAGCCGCTGCCACCGCTCCTCGAAGAAGCGGGAATGCTCCGCGACTCCGGCGCCCAGCCCGGGGTGCATGTTCTGCATCGCGCCCGCCCAGGGGGCGAGCAGGACCCCACGCCAGTCTCCGAAGTACTTCCAGGTGAGCGAATCCGGGCCCAACGGCTCCTCGTCGGCGGGGCCGGGCCGCGCGCACGACTCGTCAGTCATACGGCGACTCCTTCCCCTCAGGGTCAGTTGCTGCCGGCGGAGATCGCGGCACCCACCGCGACCGCGGCAGTGATGTCCATCTCGTCCAGCGCCTTCTTCAACGCGGGACCGGCCTGCCCGGCGCGCTCCGTCAGCGCCTTTATGCGCTTCTTGTGCTCACGCCGCTCCTTGCCGGAGGTCACGGTGGGAAACTGGCCCACGGCGGCCAGCGCGGTCAGAGCGGCCTGGCGGGTGCTGTACTCCTCGACGGGACGCCCGCTGGTCAGCGTCTCGACGGCCTCGGCGCGCAGGCGCTTCGCGAGACCGGTGTCCTTCACCGTGATCCGGTCGTACCGCCACGTGCGCCGCTCGATGCTGATGAGACGCTCACGTTCGAGCTGCTGCTCCACCGCCTGGAAGCCCTGCTTGCGGTGCTGCTGCACCATCGCCTTCCACTTGCGGGGCTTGTCCGCGCCCATGGCGCGCAGCGCGTCGTCGAGGACCGGATCACCGGTGCGCCTGTCGCCGACCGTACGGGCCTTGCCGTCGTGGTCGGTGAGACACCCGCGGTCGGTCAACTCCACGAGCACGGCGGCACGGAGCACGTTGCCGATCACGTCCCGCTTGGTGAGCTTCTCCGTCTCGACGTCGCAAGCGAGCAGATAGAGCTCGGCGGGGAGGCTGAGCCCCTGCTGGCGCTGATTCTTGCTGTCCGTACGTTCCATGTCCCCATCACAGCACGAAAGGCGGGACGACCGAAGAGGAAGTCACGCCCTTTGTGCGGCGCCCCCACAAGGGCCTTGCCGGGGGCCGGGCCCCGGCCTCGGGCGTACGCACGGCGAAGCATCCCCCAGCGACAGGAAGCCGGACAGAACGACCACCACGCCCCCCGAACCCGCACCGGGCGAACCCACGCCAGCCGACACGCAACATCCCAACACCCTTACGCGAAGGGGGTGTTGAGGGCGAAGCCCCCGCTGGGGCGCCGACGGCGAAGCCGCACGGCAAGGGCCCCGCGACCCACACCCCGCCAACGCACAACAACCCCCAACACCCGTAGGCGAAGGGGGTGCCGGGGGCGAAGCCCCCGCCGGGGGTGCGGGTGGCCAAGCCCCCGCCCCGCGAGGCGAAGCCGAGCAGAAACGACGAAGGCGACGCCGCCCGCGCTTTCCGCGGGCACACGTCGCCTGTCGCATTCGTGGAGATGGCGGGAATCGAACCCGCGTCCAACGGAGCGGAAGGAGGGCTTCTCCGAGCGCAGTCCACTGCGATTTTCTCGGCCCCGGAGATCACGTGAACAAGTCTCCGACGGGCCCAGTCACTGTTTGATGTCCCGGTAGGTCCCGTGACCGGACCTACGCGGTGAGTCCCCTAGCTGATGTCAGGATCCGGGGCGGGGACGCACCCGGGCTGACACCTCACACTTGCTGCTTAGGCAGCAAGCGCGAAGGAATCGCGCTTAGAATTGGCGATTATTTTTTTGCGGCAGATGGTTAACGAGATCATTGCCGCGTTCCTCGGCTCGCTTCACCTGCTTCGACATCCGCTGTCGAAACCGATCATCCCCATGTTGAGTTGACAAACCACGCTGCCCGCGTGGGGCGGCGCTGTGACCATGGTACGTGACCCGGCCACGCCAGGGCCAACCGTTTACTCCCGGCCTGTATTCCAGGCCGGACGACCCACCCCGCCCCGCCCTCACCGGCAGCCAACCGTTAAGTTTCCTTACAGTTGTGGAGCCCCCAGGAGCGCGGGCGCGGGCGAGGCCGCCTCCGAGGCGTCAGACCTTCTGCCGCTGACGCTTGCGGGCCGCGGACATCGCCCGGTCCGACTCGCGCCGGTCCTGCTTCTCCCGCAGCGTCTGCCGCTTGTCGTACTCCTTCTTGCCCTTCGCCAGCGCGATCTCGACCTTCGCCCTCCCGTTCAGGAAGTACAGCGCGAGCGGCACCAGCGTGTGGCCCGTCTCCTGTGTCTTCCCGGTGAGCTTGTCGATCTCCCAGCGGTGCAGCAGCAGCTTCCGCTTCCGCCTGGCCGAGTGGTTGGTCCACGTGCCCTGGGCGTACTCCGGGATGTGCACGTTGTGCAGCCAGACCTCACCGCCGTCGAGCTGCGCGAAGCCGTCGGCCAGCGAAGCCCGGCCCTGCCGCAGCGACTTGACCTCGGTACCCGTGAGCGCGATCCCGCACTCGAAGGTGTCCAGGATGAGGTAGTCGTGCCGCGCCTTCTTGTTCTGCGCGATGAGCTTACGGCCGCTTGCGTCCTTGGCCTTCTTGCTCTTGCCCTTGTTCTTGTCGTCCTTCTTCGCCATAGCCAGGCCATTCTTCCACTACGAAGGGGGCTCCAGGCCACTCAATACTGTCCGGGCCCGCTCGGAGGCGTCCCGGGAGGCGTCGACGGACAGGTCCGGAGTGATCCCCTCACCGTCGAGAGAACGGCCGGAGGGGGTGGCGTAGTGCCCGACGGTCATCTCGGCGACGGAGCCGTCCGGCAGCTTCCGCGGCATCTGGACCGACCCCTTCCCGAACGTACGGGACCCGACGACGACAGCACGCCCGCGGTCCTGAAGCGCCCCCGTCAGCAGCTCCGCGGCGCTCATCGTGCCGCCGTCCACCAGCACCACCAGCCGTCGTGCGGGCTTCCCGGCCGCCGGGGCCCCCGCCGCGTCCGCGTAGAGCGCACGCTGCGTGCCGTTCTCCTCGTATGTGGCGACCAGACCGCCGTCCAGGAAGGCCGAGGCCGCAGTGACCGCCTCGCTGACCAGGCCACCCGAGTTGCCGCGCAGATCGAGGAGGATGCCGGAGCCCTCCGGGACCTCCTCGGCGACCGCCCTGTGCACCTGCTGCGCGGAGCCCTTGGTGAAGGAGGAGACCTTGATCCGGGTGGCGCCGTGCCCCACCGGCTCGACGGTCACGGCGTCGGCCGTCAGGCGGGTGCGCTTCAGCGTCTCCTTCCACTGCCGGCCGTCGCGGTCCAGCTCGAGACCGACGGAGCTGCCGAGCGGCGAGGAGTGCGCGGACCCCCTGCCGTCGCCGGAGCCGCGCAGCCGCGCCACGACATCGGTGACGGGGTGGTCCGCGACGTCCGTGCCGTCGACGGCCCGCAGCCGGTCGCCTCGCAGGATGCCGGCGTCGTCGGCCGGGCTTCCGGGCTGGACCCGGGCCACCGAGACGGAGGGGGCGCCCTGTGCGTCACGCTCACGCTGCACGGAGATGCCGACGCCGACGTACTCGCCGTCCAGGCTCCGCTGAAGTCCTTCGTACTCGCGCGCCGTGTAGGCGGAGGACCAGCGGTCGCCGCTGCGGCTCACGAGCTCCTCGGCCTCTTCGGCCTTCCCCGCACCCGCCGCGCGGCCGGCGTCGTCGTGCATGCCGTCACCGTCGGCTGCTCTGCCTCCGGCGTCGCCGTACGCGCCGCCGAGGTTCGCACCTGCGGGAACTGCGCCCGCCGCGTTGCCAGTCGGTCCCGCGAGGGACCGAACGCCGTCGCCCCAGGCACCGGTTGCCGCGCCCGTAGCGAGGACGCTCGCGAAAACCAGTGCCAGACTCGCCCCGCGGCGCAGTTGCCGGGAGCTCCCCCTGCCTTTGTCGGGGGTTGAGGCGGAATACCACGAGTCCGACATGATTCGGAGTCTAGGCCAGACGAGGGGCGCCGCACGGCCCGTTGGCCGTACGGCGCCCGCGTCGTGCGTCACACCTTCAGATACTTGCGGAGCGTGAAGAACGCTGCCACGGCCGGCATGAGGACACCGACAGCGATGAGGAGGGGCAGCACCTTGAACACCGCGTCCCAGCCGATGAAGTTGATGAGTGCGATCTTCTCGGCCAGCCAGCTGTCGATGAGGAAGTACTTGCCACCGAGCAGCATTACGCAGGCGAAGCCCGCTCCGATCGCGCCCGCGATCGCCGCCTCCAGGATGAACGGCATCTGGATGTAGAAACTGGACGCCCCCACGAGCCGCATGATCCCTGTCTCCCGCCGTCGGCTGAACGCGGAGACTCTGACCGTGTTGACGATCAGCAGCAGGGCGACGACGAGCATCAGCCCCATCACGAACAGGGCAGCGATGTTCATGCCGTTGAGCAGGTTGAAGAGGTTCTCCAGCAGATTCCGCTGGTCCTGGACCTCCTGCACTCCCGGTCTGCCGGAGAGACCGGTCTGCAGCACGCGGTACTTGGTCGGGTCCTTGAGCTTGACGCGGTAGGACTCCTGCATCTGGTCCGGGGTGAGCGAATCAGCCAGCGGGGAGTCCTTGAACTGCTCCTGGTAGTGCTTGAACGCCTCGTCCGCGGACTCGTGGTAGACCTTGTCCACGACCTGCAGTTTGTCCAACTCGGCCCGGATCTGCTGCTTCTGCTGTGCGGTGGCGGCGCCCTTGGCGCAATTGGGGTCGGACTCCGCGTCGTTCTCGTTGCAGAGATAGACCGACACCTGGACCTTGTCGTACCAGTAGCCCTTCATCGTGCTGACCTGCTCACGCGCGAGCAGGGAACCACCCGCGAGGGCCAGCGACAGGGCGACCGACACGATCACCGCGAAGGTCATCGTGAGATTGCGGCGGAGACCGACGCTGATCTCCGACAGTACGAACTGGGCGCGCATGGCGTCCTTTCAGTGTGTTGCTGTCTCAACTGCCCAGACGGCTCAGACTGATCGCTCGGGGGCGCAGCGGCCGCACCGGCAACAGCCCCTCAGCGGCTCAGTGCTGATAGCCGTAGACGCCGCGCGACTGGTCACGCACGAGCCGCCCGCGCTCCAGCTCGACGACCCGCTTGCGCATCTGGTCGACGATCTGCTGGTCGTGCGTGGCCATCACAACTGTCGTGCCGGTCCGGTTGATCCGGTCCAGCAGCTTCATGATTCCGACGGAGGTCTGCGGGTCGAGGTTGCCGGTCGGCTCGTCTGCGATCAGCAGCATCGGACGGTTAGCGAAGGCGCGGGCGATGGCGACCCGCTGCTGCTCACCACCGGAGAGTTCGCCGGGCATCCGGTCCTCTTTGCCGCCCAGGCCCACAAGATCGAGCACCTCGGGGACCGTCTTGCGGATCTGGCCACGGGACTTGCCGATGACCTCGAGCGCGAAGGCGACGTTCTCACCGACCGTCTTGTTGGCCAGCAGCCGGAAGTCCTGGAAGACGGTGCCCAGCTGGCGGCGCATCTGCGGCACCTTCCAGTTGGACAGTCGCGCGAGGTCCTTGCCCAGGACGTGCACCTGGCCCTGGCTGGCCCGCTCCTCGCGCAGGATCAGCCGCAGGAACGTGGACTTGCCGGAGCCGGACGAGCCCACCAGGAACAGGAACTCACCGCGCTCGACGTCGAGCGAGACATCGGCCAGCGCCGGGCGGTTCTGCTTGGGGTAGGACTTGGAGACACTGTCGAATCGGATCACGGGTACACCATGTCGGCCTGGGTAGGGGCAGCGGAAGCCGCCGCTGTGCGGCTCCCTGGGGACGCCTCCCAGCGATAGCTGGGGGAGGGTGGTGACCTTACGCGAACCGGTGGACGGTGCGCAGTCGGCGTCCGTTGTTGGTGGGTTTAGTCACGTTGCCTTTATGTACAAAACAGGCATCGGCCGGCTCCGCTTTCCCTGGAGCCTGATCACCTGGGAGACCCTCTGCGTACGGGCGTGGATCCTGGCACAGTGGAGGGGAGTGCCCTTGGGGAACGAATGGCTCCGGGGTGACGTTGGCAGGCTGAGGAGGATTTCGCATGACATGCGACCGACTGGTGTGTGCCAACTGCGCGGGCCCCGTGAGCGAGGGGCGCTGCTCGGTCTGCCGTGCGCACCGCGCGCGTATGCACCGGGAGTCCCCGCTCGGGAATCTCTCCCCGGTCACGCTGTTCACTCTGCTTCTGACGCTGCTCGGTGTGGCGTTGCTGGCCCAGCGGGTGGCTGTCGCGTAACCGCGCGACCGCGGTGAGTCACGCGCGCGGGGCACCCACGACGAGCGCCCGCCGCCTGCACTGAGACACACGACGAGGGGCCCGGAACTCGGCGCTGTGCGCTGCGTTCCGGGCCCCTCGCGTGCGTGCGTCGCTCATACGCGCTGCGGCGCACCCTTCACGTACGGATGTCAGGCAGCCGTACGACGGTTGATCATGCGCGGCATCATACGGAAGCCGACACCGCCCGCGATCATCGTCGCGGCACCGACCAGCAGGAAGGTCGTCTCGGCGGAACCGGTGTCTGCCAGCTCCTCCTTCGGGGCCTGCGGCTGCTGCTCGACGGGCTGGCTGCCCGCGCTGTCCGGCTGGGTGTTGCCACCCTCGCAGTCGACGCTGTCGTCGTTCAGGTCGCAGGTCTCGTCGCCGCCACCGCCGGAGCCGCCGATGGTGGCGGGCTCTTCGCCACCGCCGGTGTCACCGCCGGTGTCGCCGCCGGTGTCACCGCCCGTGGTGGTGTCGCCGGTGGTGCCCTCGGTGTCGCCACCGGTGTCACCGCCCGTGGTGGTGTCGCCGGTGGTGCCCTCGGTGTCGCCACCGGTCACGGTCTCGCCGCCGGAGACGGTGCCCTCGGTGTCGCCACCGGTGGTGTCGCCGGTGGTACCGCCATCGGTCTCGCCGCCGGAGCCGCCGCTGTCGCCGCCGCCGATGATGCCGCCGATGATGCCGCCGACGATGCCGTCGTCCTCCTGCGCAGCGGACGCGCCGGTGCTGTCAGCAGCCGAAGCGGCACCCGCAGCTGTGAGCGAGGCGCCGACGGCGAACACAGCACCGGCAGCAACGCGTGCCACACGCAGCCGCGTCTTCGATTTGATCATTCGCCAACTACCCCCAGTAGTTTCATTTTTCAGTGGAGCAGCTGTGTGACGGGCTGCGGAGCCTCTTGTCGGGACACGGACTTGTCCGCTCGCCCCCGCACGCGCCCCTGACACAGGCATGCCGAGCGCACAGCTTTCCCACTTTTCACACCCAGGTCAAGCGAGGACAGTGTGAAATGGCCGTGCCGAGCGGTCAGTTCGGGGGATGGACTCAAATCGTTATGCGGGAGCAGGACATTCCGCCACTGCGCTCCTACTGCTCCTGCTGCTTGCGCCAGCGGACGCCCGCTTCAAGAAAGCCGTCGATATCGCCGTCGAGAACGCCCTGGGGATTGCCGACTTCATGTTCTGTCCGCAAGTCCTTCACCATTTGGTACGGGTGAAGAACGTAGGAACGCATCTGGCTGCCCCAGGAGTTGCCACCGTCACCCTTGAGCGCGTCCATCTTCGCCTGCTCCTCCTGGCGGCGGTGGGCGAGCAGCCGGGACTGCATGACGCGCATGGCTGCGGCGCGGTTCTGGATCTGTGACTTCTCGTTCTGGCAGGAGACGACGATGCCCGTCGGAATGTGGGTCATCCGCACCGCTGAGTCAGTGGTGTTGACGGACTGGCCGTCCGGCCCGGAAGAGCGGAACACGTCGATCCGCAGCTCGTTCTCGG
>DATMEI010000530.1:0-14800 GCA_035556995.1 Streptomyces sp. | reverse complement strand
CCGACCACGCCCGGCATGGAGTCCCTCGCCGACCTCGCGGCGGCCTCACGCACCCAGGCCCACGAGGCGGCCGAACGGCACGCCAAGAACCTCGCAGTCCGGTTCGGCGCGGCCGCCTGACCCCGGTAAGCCGGTGACCGTCGGGGACAAGGGCCCCGACGGTGGACATCCCCATGACGTCAAGCGCGCCGAAGGTGCCCACAGCGCGGATGTCCTGCCCCATGTACGAGGCGCCGGTGCCCGTGAGGTTCTGTACGACGCCGACGGCTCCCTGCACGAGGGCGAGCAGCACGAGGGCGCCGCAGACGAACCGGAAGTCCCGTGCGTCGCGCATCAGCAGCAGTACGGCGGCCGGTACCAGCACGAAGATCTGGAGGTAACGCGCGAAGCCCGGCAGGCTCGCCGACGGATCGGCGGACGCGGCGGTGGCGACGGCGAAGGCCACGGCTGGCGCCCCGAGCACCAGCGCTGCCCTCGGCGTCAGCCGCCCGCCGCGTCCGCGCAGCAGCCCCACCAGGCACCACACCACCAGCACCAGGGAGGCCGCGTCTGCGACGGTGATCTTGCCCGAGGTGGTGACGTCGCCGGTCTGAACCGGCGCGCACAGCACCAGCACTGTGGCCGCGGCGGGCGCCATCGGAGCCCAGTGCTTCCAGAACGCCCACTGCGTCCAGGGCTTCCGCCGGTCCCAGTGCGTCAGGGCAGTGCCACCTGCGTGATGCGTCTGCCCCGGCAGCCGCCACTCGTCCTCGAGTGGCGGACGCCGGCTCTCCGGCAGAACGACTGTCACCGCGCTCACCGTCCTTCGAGACGGAAGAACGAGGTCACGGTGCGGAACATGATCTGTACGTCCTGCCACAGCGACCACGTCTCGATGTAGTGGTTGTCGAAGCGGGCCCGGTCCTCGATCGAGGTGTTGCCGCGCAGCCCGTGCACCTGAGCGAGACCGGTGATGCCGACGGGGGAGCGGTGCCGTTCGGCGTAGCCGGGGAGTTCCTCGCTGAACTGCTGGACGAAGTAGGGGCGTTCAGGGCGGGGCCCGACCAGGCTCATGTCGCCGCGCAGTACGTTCCACAGCTGCGGCAGCTCGTCCAGCGACGTGCGGCGCAGGAATCTGCCGACCCCGCTCATGCGGTCGTCGCCCGCGACGCTCCACAGCGTCGCCGACTCCTTCTCGTCAGCGGGCCGCAGTGTGCGGAACTTCAGCAGCGTGAACGGGCCGCCGCCCAGTCCGACCCGCTCCTGACGGAAGATCACCCCCGGTCCGTCGGACAGGCGGACGGCCAGCGCACAGGCCCCCAGCACGGGCGCCGCCAGGATCAGCGCGGGCGCGACCAGGACGAGGTCCAGCAGCCGTTTGCGCCAACTCCACCCGGAACGCGGGCATTCCAGGGACAGCCGCCGGCACGAGAAACCCCACACATGTGCCGGGCCCGCGCCGTGCGTACCGTGCGCACCGACGGCACAGCCGGGCCGTACGAGCCATCCGGCCACGCCGCGCTCGCTCAACAGCCCGGCCAGAAGGGCGTTCCGCGGCTGCTCCCAGGGCGAGTGCAGGAAGACCGCGTCCCGCACGGTGTTCTGAATGACCGCCCTGGTCACGTCCTCCAGCGTGACGACCACCGGCAGCGGCGCTTCGCCGATCCCGGTGCCGTCCTCACTCGTCCCGTCGCCGGCAGCACCGAGATCGACGAACCCGACGGGCCGCAGCCCGTACCGCGACTGCTCCGCGAAGACCCCGGCGACCGTACGCGCCAACTGCCCGCTCCCCACGACGAGTGCGGGACGCGGGTGGCGCCGCGCCCGGGAGCGGCGGAGTCCGTGCACCAGCGCACGGGCGGATGCCGCCAGCGCGGCATGGGCGGCCACGGCAGCCAGCAGGACCATCCCGTGCAGTGCGACGGGCCACTTGAAGGCGGCGAGGAGGGCGGCAGCCACGCACCAGGCAGCTGCCGTTCGCACGGCGAGGGCGGGCAACTCGTCCAGCGCGTACGTCTGCAGGCCCGGCCGGTAGAGGCCCCCGCGCGCGTTGAGCGCCAGGACACCGCAGATGACGGACCCCAGCAGGAGCGGGTCGGCCCAGCCGCCGCCCAGGGTCAGTACGACAGCCGTCGAGGCCAGCACATCGGCGGTGGCGAGAGCCGCCGCCCCCCGGTGCCGCAGCCGCAGCCGGTTCCGGTGGCGCCGCAGGCCGCCCACGGGTGACGGAGCTGTCTGCTTCCGCGACACCTTGGGCGGCGCGACGGTGACGGTGGCGTCGACGTCACCGTCACCGTCAAGGTGGACGTCGACGACCGGCCGGGTCGCCACGCGAGCGCTGTGGGATCTCTCGTCCGTGCTGTCCGTCGTCATCGGCCTGCCTGCTCACTGCTCGCGGAGGCGGGGGTGCCGAGCAGTTCGCGGTACAGGCGCAACACGGAGGCGGCTGTCTGCCGTACGTCGAAGTCCGCACGTACGTGCTTGCGCGCGGCCTCACCGAGGTAGGCACGCATATCCGCGTCCCGCAGCAGACGTGTGATCGCCGCGGCCAGCGACTCCGGGTCCTCCGGCGGCACCAGGCAGACGTCTTCCTGTCCCGGCGGCAGACACTCGCGGGCACCGCCCACGTCGGTGACGACCACGGGACGCCCGCAGGCCATCGCCTCCAGCGGGGTCAGGGCCATGCCCTCCCAGCGGGAGGGCAGCACAGCCAGATCAGCAGCGGTGTACCAGTGGCCGACCTGATCACTCGCTCCTGCGAAGAGCACCTGGTCCGGGGCCTTCTCGCCCAGCAGGCGGCGGTCCGGTCCGTCACCGACGAGCACGAGCCGGGCGCCGGGCACGTGTGCGGTGATGCGGGGCCACGCCTTGAGCAGCGTCTGCTGTCCCTTCTGCTGGCAGAGGCGGCCCACACACACCACGAGCGGTGCGTCGGCCGGCACCGCTCGCAGAGCCGGAAGCGCCGCCCGGGCCGCGGCGCGTTGAGCGGCGCCGTCCTCATTGCCGGAGGAGTCCGCCTGGACGGCGAAGCTGCTCAGATCGACACCGTTGGGCACGACGGTCCACGCTGCGTCGATCCCCGCCTGCTCTCCCGCACGGCGCTCGGCCTCGCTCACGCACAGCACCCGGTCCGTCCAGCGCGCCGCCCACCGCTCCCAGGCGCGGGCGAGTCCGGCGGTGGCACCCTCGACGGCCTCGAAGGACCAGGCGTGCGGCTGATACACCGTCGGGACACGGCCGCGCAGCGCGAGCCGCGCGGCCAGCCCCGCCTTGGCGCTGTGCGCGTGTACGACATCGGGGCGCACCCGCCGGATCAGCTGGTACGCCCGCTGCGTCTCGGCAGCGACCTGCGGCCCGAGCTCCCGCCCCGCCGCCCAGTGCTCCAATTCCGCGCCTGCCGCCGCGACCCGCCTGGAGAGACCGCCCTCCGGAGGGCAGGCCACGACGACGCGTACTCCTTCCCGTACTTGGGCCCCGGCCAGATCGGTCACGACTCCGGCCACCCCGCCTTCGACCGGCTGTGCCAGATGAAGGACCGTGAGCCGGTCCCTTCGTTCTCTGCGCTGTGAAAGCACCCGAACGTCTCCTCAACGTCACAACGGACAAGCTTCTGGCGGGCGGGGGAGGGGCAGATTCAGCGGCGGGTGTCGACCTCGGCGAACACGGCGCCGAGCAGATAGTCGTCATCACCTGGCGCGAAGCGGAAAAGGAGACGATTCCCGCCGGGGCGCAGGGCCGACTGTGCGTCGAAGATGTCGGAGTCGTATCCGAGCGTGTTCCGGTGTCCGGGAACCCGGCCCGGCACCTCGCGGCCACGGTCGGTGATCGTCGAATTGAACGTGTCACCCTGCGGGTTGGCGGAATTCGAAAGCGCCGTACCGGCCCGCTTGTTCGCGGCGAGGGTGAAGGACTCCTGCTGGGATCCGCGGTCGCCGTCGTAGCCCACGACTCCGACTGAACCGCCGGCATTCGCCGGGACGTTCCTGTCGCGCGTCGCGACTGGCAGCCCGTCGGAGTGCTTCTCGGATGCCGCGAAGCCGTCCCAGAGGCTCAGCTGCCGCAGAGGCGACTTGCTGTTCTCGTAGGCCACCACCAGCGTCCAGCCGCCCCAGGCGCCGGCCTTGGAGTGGCCCATCGCGACGTTCAGCTGTGCCACCGTGTACGCACCCGGGCCGCTGGCCCTGACCAGGGACGTCACGTTCGCGGACGCCTGGTACGTGTCGGCGCCGTCCTCGCGGCGGTGCTTCTGCACGGTGTCCGCCTTCACGGAGCGGTAGTCGCCGCCGGGCTCGGAGACCAGCACACGGCCGTTGTCCTTGGCGGGCTTGACCTCGCCGACGCGGAGGTTGCCGCCCCAGTACAGCCGGGCGTAGCTCACCTTGGATTTCTTCGGCAGCCGCAGTGCGGCCCGCGTGGAGTTGTAGGTGTTGGGGTCGCGGTCGACGTCGGAGTAGAACATCTTGTAGTCGTCGTTCCGGCCGGCCCCGCCCTTCTGGGCCGTGTCGCAGGGCTCCGCTTTCCCGACCGCGCTGCGGCAGGTGATCGAGGAGTTCGCCGCGCGCGCGATTCCGCCGTGCTGCACGGCGTGATAGCGCTCCTTGAGAGAATTCCCGACTGCCGCGCGTGGTGCGGAAGTTGCCGGCGCTGACAGCGACGCCGTCGCCGCCGTGCACAGGACCGCGCACCACAGACCGCGCACAGCTGTTTTCCTTTTGTCCACCATGGATGACTCCGCCTCCCGTCACGAAACAGAGCGACCTTTACAAAGGGGCTCATTGAATCCCGAGCGGCGCGCCGGTCATTTTTCCCTTTTCACTGACTAGCGGACATCTAACCGTCCCTATGGAGCCGAACAGAGCATCGGAATAAGTCGAACGAATGGCCTGGGTTAGGGTCGGCGCATGCCGCTGACGTTCGAACTGGACCCGTCGATCACTCGCGAACTGCGCGACGGTCTGTGCACGTTGTGGGCGGACGTCACCAACGCCGACGGCGCGGTCGGCCATCTGCCGCCGGTGACCGTCGAGGACATACGTCCGGATCTGCTGAACCACTTGGTGGCCGTCGACTCCGGCCGTACGCGCATGCTGATCGGCCGCGACGACCAGGGAACGGTCGCCGCCAGCGCCTTCGTGGCCTTCAACACACACCGGCTCAAGCGCCACTGGTGCTCGGTCTACACGGTGATGGTCCATCCCGGGCTGCAGGGCAGGGGATACGGGCGCGATCTGATGTCAGCGATCGAGAAGGAGGCGCGCGGCATGGAAGGCATCACGGCGCTGAGGCTCAGCTGCCGCGGCGGGCTCGGTCTGGAGCAGTTCTACGTCGGCTGCGGCTACCGCGAGGTCGGGCGGCTGCCGGAGGCGATCAGAGTCTCCGACGACGACTTCAGGGACGACGTCACGTTCTGGCTGGCGCTGACCTAGGGCGGGTCTCTGCGAGGGGCTCCTCAGCCGGCCGGCTGAGTCTCAGCCACTGCGCGCCCATCGGCCGTACCGCGCCGGACTCGCTGGTCGAGGCGTACCAGCAGGAATGCCATGACCGCGATGAGCACCGTCCCGACGGCGATCGCGACGCCGGCACGTGCCCAGTCGTAGGCATTGGCGGCCGGCGCCGTGAGCACCACGAAGAGCGTGCGCCCGATCAGGGCCCCGCCGGCGAGCCGGATCCAGTAGCTGTCGGACCAGTCGGCCGAACCGGACCAGCGGTGGATGAGCCGCCCGGCCCAGACCGCGACCGCGGCGGCCGAGGCCATCGGGACGAGGACCCACGCGCCACTGCCGACCGCCGGGCCGTCCGGTGGCAGGCCCAGCGGTACCAGCAGTCCGAGGAAGCAGGCGGACGCGGCTCCTGCCGTGAGGGCGACGAGGAACGGCCGCGGCGCGTGTCCGCCCGGCGGCGGCAGCGGGGTCCTGCCGGGAAGGACGCGCAGTGCGACGAAGAGGAGCACGGCGACCGCGGCCAGGACGCCGAGGACAACCGGCAGTGGTGTCTGGTACCCGGGGTCCTCGGTGGCCGCGACGAGCACCCGCAGCAGCGCGACGCCGATGACCGCGGCGACCCCGGCGAGGACGAGACCGCCGCGCCGGAGATACGGGCGCCCGCGGTGACGCGGGAAGAGCAGGTCGGCGAGCAGCACGGGAATCAGCACGCTGAACACCGTGTGATACCCGATCTGGGACTCCCAGTAGGTGGTGTTGAACCCGAGCACCCGCGGTCCCCACTCGGGAGCGTTGTACAGGTTCGGACTGGTCAGCGCCTGCAGGCCGAGGCCGTCCTCGACCAGTTCGTAGATCAGGCCCATCACCAGCAGGCTGGGCCAGCCGCCCCCGAAGCGGACGGTCAGTTCGCGCAGGAGCAGGACCCCAGCGCCGTACATCACGACCAGCGCCGGGAGCAGCAGCCACATGTACGGCATGGTCACGCCGCTGAACGTCACCTCGGCGCTGACCGGCGCGAGCACGACCAGTGCCCAGGCCGCCCTGCGGTTCCCCTCCGCTGATGCGAGCTCCGTTGATGCGAGCCCTTCTGATTCGGGCTCTGTTGACCGGTCCGCCACGTTCTCCCCCTGTCTCACGGACTCGAAATTACTTGGCTGAGTAAGATGATGCAACAGGCGGGCAGCCCTGCCCCTGGCCGTCGGCCTCCGATAGGAACTACCCATGCCCGCAGCACGCGTTGAACGGACCCCCGCCGCGGAGGCGCGACGCGCCCAGATCATCGCCGCGACGATCGGCACCATCGCCGCCCTCGGCTATCGCCGTACGACGTTCGCGCGGATCGCCGAGCGCGGTGGGCTGAGCAGCACGCGGCTCATCTCCTACCACTTCGCCGGCAAGGACGAGCTGGTGAAGGCGGTGGTGGCCGACGTCTACGCCTCGATCGACCGGTTCCTGGCCGAGAGGGCGAGCGAGGAGCCGGCGAGCCGGCCGATCCGGCAGCCCCGCGGTGAGCCGTCACGGCCGTTCACCGGGTCCGCCTCCGACGAGCTGCGCGCCTACATCGCCGGCGTGGTCGCGTTCGTCGACGGACACCGCACCCGGATGCGCGCACTCCAGTCGATCTTCGCCGCCCTCCACGACGAGGAGGGCAACGAGGCGGCGTACGACGGCGCCACCGACCGCGGCGTTCTCGCGCACGTACAGGAGATCCTGCGGCGCGGTCAGGCGAGCGGGGAGTTCCGGACGTTCGACACCTTCGTGATGGCTGCGACGGTCCAACGCTCGCTCGGCGGGCTGCCGTTGCTGCTGCAGACCAAGCCGGACCTCGACCTTCCGGCGTACGCCGACGAGCTGGTGACCCTGTTCGGCCTCGCGACCCGGGCGCCGGGCCAGGGGCCGGGATGATCGCTTCCGGCGCTGTGTTTGACTGGATTGCGAGCCGTCCGGTGCCGCGCACATACTCACCGCACCCGGCGCCGTACCAGCCGAGAAGTCCGGAGAAGATCCCGTGAGCAGCAAGTCGCACGCAACCCTCCGCTACACCGCCATGCGGGCCGGTATCTTCGCCGGCTGCCTCGTCCTCGTCGCGCTCCTGGCGTACGTGGGGATCATCCCGGCGGGCATCGGCAAGTCCAACCCGCTGTGGGTCCTGCTGCTGGCCCTGGTGCTCTCGGCCCCGCTCAGCTTCGTACTGCTGCGCAAGCAGCGCGAGGCCATGTCGGAGCAGGTCGCCGGCGGTGTGGACCGCGCCAAGGAGAAGCTCGTGGCCAACCAGGGTCAGGAGGACCCCGCGGCGTAGCGCACGTCCGCTGTCCGCTCCCCGGTCCGTTCCTCGTTCCCGGCACGCTCCGCTCCGCATGTAAGCCTCGTCACACCCCGCTTCGCATTCCGCCGGGAATGACCGTTGCCCGCAGGCGCGTTGTGGCTCGTCGTAGTCCCCGACGGGAAGCCTCTTGGGGAACCGAAGACCCACCGCCGAGCCGGAGCGCGAACGTGACCTCGTCCCCAGATCCGTCCCAGGACACCTCAACCGACGTCTCCGCCGCGTCCGCCGCGGCGCCGGAGCGCAGCCGCATACCCAAGGTCCCTTTCTGGGCGCAGATCCTGCTGGGTCTTCTCCTGGGTGTAGCGCTGGGCTGGGTCGCACGCAGCGGTGACATCGCCTGGCTGGGGACGGCTCTCACCAAGACCGGTGAGATATTCGTCCAGCTGCTGAAGCTGGCCGTGGCCCCACTCGTCTTCTTCGCGATCATGATCTCGATCACGAACCTGCGGAACGTGCACAACGCCGCCCGCCTGGCGACCCGGACACTGCTGTGGTTCATGGCCACTTCACTCATCGCTGTGGCCATCGGGCTCGTCATCGGCCTGCTCACACACCCCGGTTCGGGCACCGGGCTGTCGGCGAAGGACGCCGGCAAGCCGGAGGAGTCCGGGACGTGGCTGGACTTCCTCACCGGCATCGTCCCGACCGACATCATCACGCCGTTCACCGAACTGCAGGTGCTGCAGATCGTGTTCATGGCCGTCGTCGTCGGTGTCGCGGCTCTCAAGCTCGGAGACAAGGCAGCACCTCTGCTCACGTTCGGGGAGGCCGTTCTCGCGCTGCTGCAGAAGGCACTGTGGTGGATCATCCGCCTCGCGCCCATCGGCACCATCGGACTCATCGGCACCGCGATCAAGGACTACGGCTGGGACTTGATCGGCAAGTACGCCACGTTCACGGCGGACGTCTACATCGGATGCGCCATCGTCCTGTTCGGCGTCTACCCGCTGCTGCTGGCCACCGTCGCCAAAGTCAACCCCCTGCAGTTCTTCCGCGGAGCGTGGCCGGCCATCCAACTCGCCTTCGTCTCCCGCTCGTCGGTGGGCACCATGCCCGTCACACAGAAGGTCACCGAACGCCTGGGCGTCCCCAAGGAGTACGCGTCCTTCGCGGTGCCCTTCGGGTCGACGACGAAGATGGACGGCTGCGCCTCCATCTACCCGGCGATAGCGGCGGTGTTCATCGGGGAGTTCTACGGCATCGAACTGGGCCTGCGTGAATACCTGCTGATCGTCTTCGTCTCCGTCATCGGCTCCGCCGCCACCGCGGGCCTGACCGGCGCCACGATCATGCTCACCCTCACGCTGTCCACTCTGGGCCTGCCGCTCGCGGGCGTCGGCCTGCTGCTCGCGATCGACCCGATCCTGGACATGATGAGGACGGCCACGAACGTGGCGGGGCAATCGGTGATTCCGGTGCTGGTCTCCGCGCGCGAGGGCATCCTCGACCGCGGCAAGTACGCGAGCGCCCGTGCCGCCGACCTGGAGTCATTCGACCCGGAGCGGGAGCCGGAACCGAAGCCGGAGCCTGCCGCCGCGGTGGCGTGACCCTTCCGGCTCGCCGAGGGGCGCGTAAGGGCACAAAGTCGTGGCCGCCGGGGAAGTGCTGGACGGCAGCGCCCGCCGTCCCGTGAGCGACGAGCCGGGCCGCCTTCCGCAGCCTGCGGGACGCATGGAACGAGGTCACGACGACGCCGCACACACGGACCGCGTCGTGTGTGCGGCGTCGCCGGGGGCGGCCGGCTGGACCGGCGGTGCCGGTTACTCCGAAGTCCCGGGGGTCTCCGCGACCGGGCCTCCCTGGCGCGACGCCATGAGGCCGCGGGCCCTGATGACCCTGCTGATGACCATGTCGTAGATCAGCACGCCGATGACGCCGCCGATCAGCGGGCCTGCGATGGGGATCCACCAATAACTGCTGAACCAGTCGAACTTCCCCGGGAACGCGATGGCCCCCCAGCCTTCGAAGAAGGTGAACAAGCGGGGGCCGAAGTCGCGGGCGGGGTTGATCGCGTAGCCCGCGTTCGTGCCGAAGGTCAGGCCGATCGCGACGACCACCAGGCCGATGAGGAACGGCCCCATGTTGGACTGGGGAGCCGAGTTCTTCTGGTCGATCAGGGCGCAGATGAGCAGGAGCAGAATCGCGGTGCCCACGATCTGGTCGAGCAACGGGCCCCACCACGAATTGCCGAAGTACTCGGCGGGGAATGTGGCGAAGATGGAATAGGTGGGAAGCGATTCCTCCCTGCCGATTCCCTCCTTGGTGTTGAACGCGTCGATCGCCCAGTGGTACGTGGCGTAGACGAGCGCTGCGCCGATGAATGCGCCGACGACCTGCGCCGCCCAGTAGGAGGGGATCTTCTTCCAGGGGAAGTTGCCGCGGACCGCGAAGCCGAGAGTCACCGCGGGGTTGATGTGGGCGCCGCTGATGCCTCCGGCGACGTACACCCCGAACATCACGGCGAGGCCCCAGCCCCAGGAGATGATCAGCCAGTTGGAGGGGCCGAACTCGCCGACCTGGCGGCCCGACCCTGAAAGACCGACGACGGCGACGGCGACCGATCCGCAGCCGATCAGGATCAGGACGAGAGTTCCCAGGAATTCGGCCAGCAGTTCGCCCCCGAGACCTTCCTCGTAACCGCGCCGGCTTGTGCCGTGCTCTGCGCTTCGCTCAGCCATCGGCTCTCCTTGGTCGGATGGAACAGCCCTGCGTGCCCCTCTGGGCACCGTAAGCAGCGGGCCACCCCGCGAAGTGCGCCTGAGGGCGAGTCACCATGTATGTCAATCCGATGGCGTACGGGTGTGCCGCTGGCTGCGGCCGATGAGGAATTTCGCCGGGAAGAGCGCCAGCCAGACCCACTTGGCGGCGGTCGGGGAGACGAAGGCCAGGGGGACTGTGAGGCCGAAAACGATCACGGTGGAGGCAAGGTCGGCGGCGTCGAGACGGCGGACCCTCACCTCGGTCTTGCCGTCCGGCGGGCCGATTCGCTTGTGGGAGGTGAGGAGCAGCGCGAGATGCACGGCGTTCTGCAGGGAGACGCTGAGGCCGTAGACGGCGACCGCCAGGGGCTGCGAGCTGTACTCGGCCAGCAGTGCGGTGGGGAAGGGGAGTACCGCGGTCAGGCCGAGTCCCAGCAGGGTCAGCCCGGTGACCGTACCGTCCAGGGTGGGGAAGCGGGCCAGGATGCGGCGGTGGTCGCGCCAGAACTGGGAGATGACGGCGAAGCTCAGCGCGTACGCGGCGAGATGCGGGAGCGTCTGGTGCAGGGCCTCCTCGAAGCCCTTGGTGCTCAGTCCCCTTCTCATCGTCACGTCGAGCACCAGCAGTGTCATCGCGATGGAGAAGACGCCGTCCGAAAGGTTCTCCAGGCGATCGAGGCCACCGCTGTCTCCGGTGGCAGCTGGCGTGTGACTCACGCACGGGATGGTAGAGGTGCGGTTGTATGCCCCGACTTGTACGCGCCCGCCCCGTGCCGGACCGCACACGAAGTGCTGATATCCGCAGTGGTGAGGACCGGCGCGATCACTGAGGGTCCGCGTACGCTTACGTCTGACGTTTCTGTGGGGAGACGGGGGAGATGGCGCGGAGGGGCGTAGCGGTGGGGACCAAGAACACAAGCAGCGGGGTACGGCGGCGGATGCCGCGGGAGGTACGGGAGCGGCAGATGCTGGACGCCGCGGTCGTGGGCTTCGCAAGGCGCGGCTATCAGGCGGCGTCGATGGACGACATAGCCGAGGAGGCGGGGGTCTCCAAGCCGCTGGTCTACCTGTATCTGAAATCCAAGGAAGACCTCTTCACCGCGTGCATACGGCGGGAGCGCTCCGCGCTGGTGGAGGCCGTACGGGGTGGCACACAGGAGCGGTGCCTCTCCGCCGACCAGCAGCTGTGGAGGGGACTGTGCGCATTCTTCGCGCACACCGCCGCGCGCCCCGACGGCTGGTCCGTACTGCACCGGGCGGACACACAGGGCGAGCCCTTCACCCGTGAAGTGGCCGGGATGCGGGCGGAGATCACGGAGCTGGTGAGGCTGTTGCTGAGCCGTGCCGCGCTGGACGCGGGCTGCGACAGCGAGTTCGCCGAACGCGAGGTGTCGGGCCTCGCGCACGCCATGGTCGGTGCCGCGGAATCGCTCGCGGTGTGGGCCAACGCCCGTACGGGCGACGCGCCGTCGGCGAAGGAGACGGCGGCCACGCTCATGAACTTCTGCTGGACGGGCCTGGGCCGGTTGATGGAAGGCGCTCGCTGGTCACCTCACCGATGAGGTGCAGCCGCGCCGCGTTGTCGTTGTCGCTGTCGCCGGGCCTCCCGCTGCGCAGCTCGAAGCGGTGGACGCGCACCGGCGCCCGGTACGACCCGGCCGACGCGGTGGGCTCGTCCCAGCCGAAGGCGACGGTCGACGGGAGCAGCACGGGGGCCTTGAACTCGGCGCGGGCGGTGAGCTGTTCGCTCTCAAGGGCCGCCCCGGTGCCGGCGAGGGCGCGGGCGAAGCTCCACATGCCGTGAGCGATGTGCCGGGGGAAGCCGAAGAGCTTCGCGGTCAGGGGGTGCAGATGGATGGGGTTGCGGTCGCCGGATGCGGAGCCGTAGCGGCGGCCGAGGCCGGAGGGCAGCTGCCAGTGGTCGCGCACGGGGAGGGGGGCGGGCGGCGGTTCGGCCCGCTGGCCGTCCTCGTTCGTACGCTCGTCTGCGGCGTCGTCCGTACGGCCGCCGTGACGGCAGAGGTAGGTGCTGCGTGAGTGCCACACGAGCCGGCTGTCCAGGCGTGCCTCGGTCACCACGTCGAACCGGGTGCCGCGCCGGTGCGGTGCGAGGCTCTCGGCGTGTACGGAGATCTCGGGCCGGTCCTGTGCCCGCAGTGCCCGCTGCTGGGTGAGTTCGACGCCGGTGTGCACGAGGCCGAGCAGCGGGAAGGGGAAAGCCCTGTCCGCCATCAGCTGCATGGCGAGGGGGAAGCCGAGGATGTGCGGAGCGCTGGGCGGCAGGGGCGTTTCCTCACCGGGCTCGGGGAAGCCGCAGACGCGGGCGTACGCACGCAGCCGCCGGGTGTCGATGCGCGCATCGGGCAGCACGAGCCGTTCGTCCGGCAGTTGGGCCTGCTCGTACGGGCCGCGCTTGGACGGTGAGGTGAGCGCTCCCCGTGCGAGGAGCACCGGCAGCCGTGGGGGCGCCGTCAGACGGTGAACGGTCACTGCGCTCACGCTCCCAGCAGGCTCTGGCCGCAGACCCGCACGACCTGTCCGTTGACGGCGTAGGACGCCGGGCCGGCGAACCAGGCCGCGGTCTCGGCGACGTCGACGGGCAGGCCGCCCTGGGAATGGGAGTTCATGCGGCGTCCCGCCTCGCGGATGAAGAAGGGGACGGCCGCCGTCATCTTCGTCTCGATGAAGCCTGGTGCGACCGCGTTGACCGTGACGCCGTGTTCGGCTGCGGCGCGCGGTGCGAGGGAGCGTACGAAACCGATGATTCCGGCCTTGCTCGCGGCGTAGTTGGTCTGCCCGGCGTTTCCGGCGATGCCCGCGATGGACGCGGTGGCGACGACGCGGCCGGTTCCGGGGCGCAGTGCCCGCTGCGCCAGCAGGTGGTCCGTCGTGCGCAGCACGGAGTCCAGGTTGACCTCCAGCACCGTGTCCCAGCGCTCCGCGCTCATGTTGGCGAGCTTGCGGTCACGTGTGATGCCCGCTTTGTGGACGAGGACGTCCAGGCCGTCGGCGGGCAGGGCGGCGGCGATACGGGCGCCGGCGTCGTCCGCGGTGATGTCGAGCGGAAGGGCGGTGCCGCCCAGCGCTCCGGCGACGCGTGTCAGATCGGCCTCGGCCTGCGGAATGTCCAGGCAGATGACGTGCGCACCGTCCCGTGTCAGGGTCGCGGCCACCGATTCGCCGATGCCGCGGGCGCAGCCGGTGACCAGGGCCGTACGACCGCGGAGCGGACGCTCCCAGTCGGTCACTTCCGGTGCTTGAGCTGCGCTGCCGGTGCCACTGCCGATCTCGATGACCTGGCCGCTGACGTAGGCCGACCTGGGGGAGAGCAGGAAGCGGAGCGTGGACTCGGCCTGCGCCGCCGTGACTCCGGGTGCGAGGCGCACGAGCTGCGCGGTGCGTCCGCCGCCGGTCTCCTTGCCGAGGGAGCGTACGAAGCCCTCCAACGCCTGCTGCGCGGCGGCCTGATGGTGGTCGTCCGGATCGGGGCGTGCGCCGAGGACCACGATACGGCCGCAGTCGGTGAGGGAACGCATCACGGGGTGTAGGTTCTCGTGGACTCCGCGCAGTTCCGCGACGGTCCGTATGCCCGTGGCGTCGACGACCGCGGCGGCGTAACGCGTCCCGGGCTCCGCTTTCGTACGGACCGGGGGGCCTATGCCGTCCAGCGTCGCTGCCAGCTCCTTCGTGTGCTGCGCGCCGTCACGGGGCAGCACGGGCACCAGGTGCAGCAAGGGGTCTCCCCAGCTCGAAGAGCGAGGGGAAGGGTCTCTCCTCGAAGAGCGAGGGGAAGGCTCTCCCGTCGAAGAGCGAGGGGAACGGCCGCCGGGCGCGGGCCGCTCCGCCGGCCAGCGGTGCAGCGGTACGGGCCGGGGGAGGCCGAGCCGGCGCGTGAGGAAGCGCCCGGGGGGTGTGTTGGTCCAATGCAGATATCGGTCAGCCATTCCCCGGTTCCTCCGGTACGCGTAGATTTACTTCCGAGTAAGGTTACTTTCAGGTCAGGAGTTTGGTCGAGGATGAGTTCCAACGGCCTCATAAGTTCCCGCACCCCTCGCCGCGTTGCGGTCATCGGCGGCAGCCGCATCCCCTTCGCGCGCTCCGACGGTCCGTACGCGGCCTGCTCGAACCAGGAGTTGCTCTCCGCGGCACTGGACGGGCTCGTCGAGCGGTACGGACTGGCAGCCGACCGAGGCGACCGCGGCAGCGACGGCGACCGTGAACGCGGGCGCGGCGTCGGCGAGTTCGTGGCGGGCGCCGTACTCAAGCACAGCCGTGACTTCAACCTCGCGCGCGAGACGGTGCTCGGCTCCCGGCTGGACCCGCGCACCCCCGCCTACGACATCCAGCAGGCCTGC
>DATMEI010000529.1:0-2048 GCA_035556995.1 Streptomyces sp. | reverse complement strand
TTCCTGCACTGCCTGCCCGCCTTCCACGACCTTGGCACCGCTGTCGGCCGGGAGATCCACGCGCGGCACGGGCTGGACTCGCTCGAGGTGACGGACGAGGTCTTCGAGTCGGCGCACTCGGTGGTCTTCGACGAGGCGGAGAACCGGATGCACACCATCAAGGCGGTGCTGGTCGCCACTCTGGACGGGCCGGTCCTGCCCAGCAGTGCCGGGCTCTAGCTCTGTGCAGGGCTCTAGCCGTGCAGGGCGAGGTAGGGCGCGAGGGCCAGAAGCGTGCCCGCCAGGGCGTACTTGAGCTTGCGCACGGGCACGACGTGGGCGATCTTCCAGCCGATCATGACGCCCGCGAGCTCCGGGATCCCGACGAGGGCGACGAGCGGCCAGTCGATGGAGCCGTGCAGCAGATATCCCACGGTCCCCACGCTTGCGATGATCACGGACTGGGCCTGCGCGGCGGCCAGCGCGGGCAGCAGCGGCAGACCGAAGATCACCAGTAGCGGCACGCTCAGCATCGGACCCCCGAGACCGAACAGCCCGGCGGCGACGGCCACCACCAGCCCCACAGCCGCGGTCGACACCGGTGACAGGCGCACGGGGGCGTCCTCGCTGCGTCCGGCCCGGTGCTCGCGCACCCACACGAGAACGCCCGTCACGGCGACGGCGACAGCAAGCAGGACGGCGAAGCCCCTGCCGCTGACAAGGGTGTTGAACAGCACCCCCAGCGGCGCACCCACCACTGCCGCGCCGGAGAGGATCATCGCGATGCGCCGCGTCGCCGCATCGCGCAGCTGTCCGGACCGGGTGTAGGCGGCGGTCCCCAGCGCGCCGGTGGCGATATGCGTGGCGATGGCGGTGCCGGCCACGCCTGCGGGAGACAGTCCGGTCAGCAGGAACATCCCGATCGTCGGCAGCACACCGCCGGGCCCCACAGCGGTGATGCCTATACCGCCCACCAGCCCGAAGAGGGCCAGCAGCGCGAGTATCAGCGGGTCCAGCTCCATCTGCCGCTCCCTCCGGTGTGCACGGGCGGCTCCACGCTAGGCCCTGTCCGGGCGATCTTCTCGGGCCCGCGACGACAGCTACGGCACCTCGCTGCGTTGTCGGAGTCGCCCGAGTACTCCCCTGGCCTTTGGCATGGGGGACCCCAGTACGAGGACGATCCTCCGCCTTGCGATGCGTCCCCTGGCTGCGCCGGGGAGGCCCCATGCATCTGACGCCGCGGGCTCATCCTCACAGATCGCCCGGACAGGGCCTAGCCGCTGGCCCCGCCTGGGCAATTGGCGGGCTGAGGCGCAGCTTCGGTGCCCGCGCGTCCGTCTGCGTCTATCGCGCACCCGTGACGGCAGTCACGAAGCGGTGATACTTTCGCGTGGTCGGCGTCGCGAAGGAAGGCCATGTCCCATGAGCGAACGCAGCTACGCAGGAGTGTGCGTATGAGCCCGTACACGGGATCGGCCCGCCGCACCGACGAGTGGCAGCACATCCAGGTCAGCGAGGACGACGGCGTCGTCACCGTCACCCTCGCCCGTCCGGCCCGCCTCAACGCCCTCACCTTCGGGGCCTACGCCGACCTGCGCGACCTTCTCGCGGAACTGGCCCGGGAGCGGCGCGCCCGCGCGCTCGTGCTCGCGGGGGAGGGGCGCGGATTCTGCTCCGGCGGTGACGTCGACGAGATCATCGGCGCCACCCTCGATGCGGACACAGCTCAACTCCTCGACTTCAACCGCATGACCGGGCAGGTCGTACGGGCGCTGCGCGAGGCGCCGTTCCCCGTCGTCGCGGCGGTCCACGGCGTCGCGGCAGGCGCGGGCGCCGTGCTGGCTCTGGCCTCCGACTTCCGCGTCGCCGACCCCACCGCCCGCTTCTCCTTCCTCTTCACCAAAGTGGGGCTCTCCGGCGGAGACATGGGCGCCGCCTATCTGCTGCCACGCGTCGTCGGGCTCGGCCACGCCACCCGCATCCTCATGCTCGGTGAGCCCGTCGGAGCGCCGGAAGCCGAACGCATCGGCCTCATCAGCCGGTTGACCGGGGAAGGCGAAGCCCACGAG
>DATMEI010000528.1:0-3592 GCA_035556995.1 Streptomyces sp. | reverse complement strand
AGCGGTAGACGGTGCCGTTGTGCAGCACGAGTTCGGGCAGACCGGGGATGCCGCCCTCCCTGAGCACGTGGTGCGGGTCCTCCTCGTCGAGGATGGGCAGCAGCGCCGGGAAGTAGCGGAAGTTCTCCTCGAAGAGGTCGTAGGCGGAGCCGATCCAGCGCTCGCCGAACCAGGTGCGAGGACGTACGCCCTGCGCGCTCAGCTCCGCCGGCCGGGTATCGGTGGCCTGCAGGAAGAGCGGAATCCGCGACTCCCGCCACAGCTCCTTGCCGAAGAGGAACGGCGAGTTGGCGCCCATCGCGATCTGTACGGCCGACACCGCCTGCGAGGCGTTCCACACGTCCGCGAAGCGCTCCGGTGTCACCTGAAGATGCAGCTGCACCGAGGTGCAGGCCGCCTCCGGAGCGATCGAACTGGAGGTACGGCTCAGCCGCTCGACCCCCGAGATGTCGAGCACGACCTCTTCGCCCCGCGCGGCCATGATCTGGTCGTTGAGCAGCGTGTACCGGTCCACCTCTGTGAGATTCGAGGAGACCAGATCCTCGTCCGTGAGGGTCGGCAGGATCCCGATCATCACGATCTGGGCGCCCTCTTCGTGCGCCTGCCTGTCCGCGTAACCCAGTCCGGTACGCAGCTCCTCCGCGAGTTGGTCGAGCACTCTCCCGGAAAGGCTGTGCGGGACGACATTGACCTCGAGGTTGAACTGCCCCAGCTCGGTCTGGAAATCCTCGCTCCCGATGCGCCGCAACACCTCGATATTCATCATCCGGGGCATCCCGTCGGCGTCGGCCAGATTCAGCTCGATCTCCAGCCCCATGAGATTCCTGGGACGCTCGAACCGCCTCTCGTCCAGCAGCACAGTCAGCGCGTCGAGGCAGTCCCGCAGCTTCCGCCGGTACCGATGGCGATCGGACAGGCCGAACCCGTCGGACACGACCTTCTCACCCATCGGGGCGTCCCTCCTCGATACGGCCGCGTGGTGTCAGCCATGATGCCCGGCAAGGTCGCGGATAACGCCTCACCGCAGACCCGGTACCCAGCTGCGGGTACGCTGGCACCTGATGTCAGGCGGCACGTTCCCTTGGCATACGGCCGCTGTCCTACGCCGGCCGCACAGGCCCTCGTCGGAAAGGCCGACGACTTCAAGCCGACCACGGGAACGGAATTCCTCCAGGCAGCATGGACGACTGCCCGGCATAAGCACTGAAATGCCGTGAAAAGCTGACTGAATATGTCCTTGCCTCGGCAATCAGCCGGCGCTAGCTGAAATTCCCGCAGAACACCCTTCGTATAAACTCCGGGCAAGGCTGTGACGCGGTACCACCGGACCGCCCGGCGCCCGCAGTCGATGCCTCCGCCGCCTTCTCGCGGCCTTTCCTGTGCCGACAGTGCTGTCCGCGCCGTGCCCGTACCACCCGTGTCTCCCCAGTGAGAGGCGACCGATCATGCCGCTGCATCTTCCCCCGGCTCCGCCCGCCGCATCGCGCAGTGTTCTCGCGGCTCTCCGCTCCTCCACGGCCCCGCGTCACCCGGGCCGTACAGCTGTCGCCGCAGACGCTGCCCGGCGCCCCCTGCAGCCTGAACTCCCGCTCCCCCTCCACGAGATGGCGCCCTTCAGCCGTCCGGCAGGAAGCTCACCCACCCGTCTTGCGGGCTGGCGCTTCCTGCTGCGGGAGACGAATACCCCAGCAGGCTCCCCCTCCGCCGGCGCGGCAGAGGCCGTACTCACCGCTGACGGCTGGGTCTTCGCGTACTTCTGCGAGGGCCCCTACGTCACATCGACCCAACGGGCCCTGGAACAGGCCGAGTCACTGCAGGGAAACCTGCAGCCGCGACTGCTGTCCGTGCCTCAGCTGTACATGCTCACGCTGTGGCTGCACAGAGACACCGCCGCCGACGGGGGCGAGGGCACCCCGCAGCCGTCCGACCTGCTGATACCGCTGGCGCCCGCACCTCCCGGCATCGCCGCCCACAGACCGCACCGGGTGGACGCACTCCTGCCGCTGCTCACTCGCCGCGTGGTGACGACTCCGCTTCTGAGGGCGCCGGCATGAAGCGGTGCGGTACGGTACGGCCAACCGCACCCGGTCACCCCGGGCAGCGCCGGTTCAGCCCCCTGCCCATTCGTGGCAAATCGCCTGGAAGTACGAGCCAGTTGAGGGCAACCACCCGCACGGGTGACGCGTCTGTCCTGGTTGAGGAGTGGTGACGCGAAATCCCTGCGGATTCGAGTCCGCAGGGGAACACTGGGGACTGACCGAAGAAACGGGGGGCGGCCATGGACAACGTGACCAGCCGCAGCAACAACACCACGACACAACGGAAGACGACAGCAAAAATGTGCCAGCACCAGCCACCCTGCCCGACAGCCGAGTCCGCCGACCGGGAAGCCGCCCACCCGGTGGCCCATTTCCCGGAGCAGGGGTGGAGCCTGCTGTGCAATGGCGTACTGCTCTTCGAGGACACCGGTGAGCTGCTGCCGGACGGCAAGATCATCGATCCGCACCGGCCGCTCGACAGCCGACGCATCGCCACCGCTGCCTGAATCCGCAGTGGAGAACCAGGGCCGGCCCGGCATTCCGCCGCACCGGCCCTGACTTGTACCGCGGGCTCTGCAGCCCGCGGTTTTTCAGCTCCTCAGCTGTCGTACTCCTCCACCGGCGGGCAGGAACAGACCAGATTGCGGTCACCGAAGGCACCGTCGATCCGCCGAACCGGAGGCCAGTACTTGTCAGAGGCCTTCACCCCCGCCGGGAATGCGGCCTCTCCCCTCTCGTAAGGGTGATCCCAGGCCCGGCTCAACTGCCCTGCGGTGTGCGGCGCGTTGCGCAGCGGGTTGTCATCGGCGGGCCACTCCCCCGAGCCGACCTTGTCGATCTCGGCACGGATCTCGATCATCGCCTCGCAGAAGCGGTCCAGCTCCGCCAGATCCTCACTCTCGGTCGGCTCGATCATCAGCGTCCCGGGCACGGGGAAGGACATGGTCGGCGCGTGGAAGCCGTAGTCGATCAGCCGCTTGGCGACGTCGTCGATGCTCACGCCGGTCTGCTTCGTCAGCGGCCGGACGTCGATGATGCACTCGTGCGCGACGAGCCCGCGCGGCCCCGTGTAGAGCACGGGGTAGTGCGGCTCCAGACGCTTGGCGATGTAGTTGGCGCCGAGTACCGCCGCCTGCGTGGCACGCCGCAGGCCCTGGGAGCCCATCAGCCGTACGTACGCCCACGAGATCGGCAGGATGCCGGCCGAGCCCCAGGGTGAACCGGCGATCGGTCCGATCCCGCTCGCCGGCCCGGCAGCGGGCTGCAGGGGGTGGTTGGGCAGATGGGGAGCCAGGTGTTCGCGTACACCGATCGGGCCGACGCCCGGGCCGCCACCGCCGTGCGGGATGCAGAAGGTCTTGTGCAGGTTCAGATGGGAGACGTCGGCACCGAACTTGCCCGGTTTGGCAAGCCCCATCAGCGCGTTGAGGTTCGCGCCGTCGACGTAGACCTGCCCGCCGGCGTCGTGCACGGCGGCGCAGATCTCCTGGATGTCGACCTCGAAGACGCCGTGCGTCGACGGGTAGGTCAGCATGATGGCGGCGAGCCGGTCG
>DATMEI010000527.1:0-3074 GCA_035556995.1 Streptomyces sp. | reverse complement strand
CGGGGGACGACGGCCCGGTTCACGACGCGTCACGTACCGCCGTGGCCCTGGATCGTGGGGGGTTGCACCGTCACGGGTCCGCTCGTGGCGCGCTCCTCCACGTCGCCGGCCGTCTCCCGCGCCCACATCGCCACTCCGGCGACATCGATCCCGTGAGGGGGATCGGACTGGTAGGACGTGATGCCGTCGGCGCCGCGCAGCAGCAGGCGCGCACCGCCCCCGGTGTTGCCACGGGCCAGGTGGGTGATCCCCACAGCGAGCTGGGCCAGCCCCTTCCACAGCGGGCGCTCCTGCGCGGGTGAGGCCTTCCAGGCGTCCTCGAACACCTCATGGGCGTGGAAGGGCATCCCCTGGCCGAGCAGTTCCTGGGCCTCGTCGAGGGTCTGCGCGGGAGTGCGCGGTACGCCCTCGGGCTGCCGGGCGACGCCTTCCTGGCCGTAGGGAAGCGGCCGTCCCAGTCCGTCACGCGGTCGTGCGTTGCGTGCCTTGCCCTCCGGATCACGGTCACGGCGCCGAGAGGCGCCGGCGGTCTCTTTACGGGGGCCGGCTCCGGGGTCGTGGCCGCAGTGCTCACAGTCGGAACGGGAGGGGTCCTCACGCACCCGGCCGCACTCCTCGCACACCTGGTTCAGCCAGCACGCCGGCTCACCGCCCTCCCGCTCGTGACGCTCCTGATCGTGGCTCTCGCGCACGTGACGGTCTCCTCCCTCCGCTGCCCACCACGCGACCGACTCGTACGGCCACGCGGTGCAGCCCGGTTCAGCTCTTGGCCGGGGTGTTCCGGCCGGAGTGCAGTTCCTTCTCCAGCGTCTCGAACAGGTCGCGCCAGGAGTTCTCGAACTTCCTGACGCCCTCGTCCTCCAGCGTGCTCACCACGTCGTGGTACGCGACTCCGGCGACCTCCAGGTCATCCAGTATCTGCTGGGACTCCGCGTACGTGCCGTGGACGGTGTCCCCCCGGATGCTGCCGTGCTCCTCGACGGCCCGCAGTGTCTTCTCGGGCATGGTGTTCACCACGTCGGGCGCCACCAGTTCGACGACGTAGCGGGTGTCCTCGAAGGAAGGGTCCTTCACCCCGGTGGAGGCCCACAGGGGCCGCTGGGGCCGCATGCCCGCCGCGGCGAGTTCCTGCCAGCGCCCGCCCGCGCGTGCCTCCTCGAAGTGCCCATATGCGAGGCGTGCGTTGGCGATGGCGGCCCGTCCGCGCAGTGCCCTCGCCTCGGAAGTGCCGGTCTTGTCCAGCCGGTTGTCGGTCTCGGTGTCCACGCGGCTGACGAAGAACGAAGCCACCGAGGCTATCGAGGCCAGGTCGTGTCCGGCGTCCCGCGCCTGCTCCATGCCGTCGAGGAACGCGTCGACGACCTGGGCGTAACGGTCCAGGGAGAAGATCAGCGTGACGTTGACGCTGATGCCCTCGGCAAGCGCCGCGCTGATCGCGCCCAGACCCTCCCGCGTGGCCGGGATCTTCACGAAGAGGTTGGGGCGGTCCACGAGCCACCACAGGGCGCGTGCCTCGGCGAGTGTCGCCTCGGTGTCGTGGGAGAGTCGCGGGTCGACCTCGATCGAGACCCGTCCGTCCACCCCGGCGGTGGCTTCGAAGGCGGGCCGCAGGACGTCGCAGGCCCAGCGCACATCGAAGGCGGTCAGCAGCCGGGCGGCTTCGTCGACGCCCACACCGCGCCGTGAGAGATCACCGATCTGTCCGTCGTAGTGAGCTCCCGATCCGATCGCCTTGTCGAAGATCGTCGGATTGCTGGTGATGCCCACGATGCCCCGCTCGCCGACCAGCCGGGCCAGCCCGCCGCCTGCGAGCCGCTCCCTGCTCAGGTCGTCCAGCCAGGGCGCCACTCCCTCGGCCGTGAGTCGCTCCAGGTTCCTGTTCATGGTCTTCTCCTGTCACTTCCGTACGGTTCGCCCGCGCTGCGGGATGCCGTACCGGCCGTACACGGATGAAGTCCCCGACGCCTTCGCGCCCTGCCGGCGCCCACGTCTCCAACGTAACGCCGCCCGCACGCACCTCTGTGACGTGCGGACGGACCACCGGCGACGGGCCCGTCAGCTCTCGCCGATCCCCTCGAACCAGGTGGGCCCGTCGCCCGCGGCCAGCTTGATGCGGGTGACGGCGAACTCCTCCATGGACGGGAGCGCGTCCAGGGAGAACCAGCCCACCTCCAGCGACTCCTCGTCGTTGACCTTCGCCTCTCCCGAGACGGCGCGGCAGCGCAAACAGATGTCCATGAACTGGCAGACGTCGCCGTTGGGGTAGGTGACGGACTCCTCCAACGCCTGTACGAGGACGACCCGTTCGGCCACGCAGTGCACGGCCGTCTCCTCCTGCACCTCACGCACCGCTGCGGCTGCGGGCTGTTCGCCCGGTTCGGGAATGCCGCCGATGATCGCCCAGCGTCCGTTGTCGGCCCGTTTGCCGAGGAGCACTCGTCCCTCGTCGTCGAAGACGATGGCGCTGACACCGGGCAGGTAGAGCAGCTGGTGCCCCGCGGTGGCGCGGATATCGCGGATGAATTCGGGTGTCGCCATGATCCCGACCCTACGTGTTTCCTCCCCGGACCCCAGGCACGCAACTTCGTACCAAGCACATCATTCCCGCGCAACTCATCCACAAGTCGCCCCGCACGCACTACGGTTGACCCGCGAAGTCGCAGCCCGCCGGTGCCTGCAGGTGCGGTGCGGTGTGCGCCGGTTCCGGGGGGTCGCAGGGAATGACGTCACCTGTGCTTGTGCAGTCCGCCGTGCGGGAACGGGAGAGCGGCGCTCCCGATGTCGCGGGAGTGCTCATACTCGGGGCCTGCGCGGCCTGGGCACTGGTCACGGCCGCCGGGCGTGACGCCCGGCCCGAGGGTCTGCTGCTCGCCGTGCTCGCAGTCGGGGCGGGGTATGTCGCCGGGCGCACAGCGGGCTCGCTCATGCCCGTGGGTGCCACGGCCGGTGGGGCAGTCCTCGGCGTCTGCCTCGCGCTCTTCGACCCGTCGTCCTCACGGATGATCTCGGGTACCGTCGAATTCGCGGGACCTGCGGGACGTTCGGGAGTGACCGCCGCCCTGCTGACGCTCGCC
>DATMEI010000526.1:0-2212 GCA_035556995.1 Streptomyces sp. | reverse complement strand
GCGGCACCGGGCAGGGATTCGTCTACAACACCGGGCGGGCCATCGGAGCGTTCTTCCCCACCCTCGTGGGCTTCCTCGCCGGGAGCTGGGGAGTGAGCGGTGCGCTCATCTTCGGCGCCGTCGGCTACGGCGTCGCCCTCGTCGCCCTGCTCGGGCTTCCCGAGACACGGGGCCGTGCGCTGGTATGACGGTACGTTCCGCTCTCTGCCGCACCGCACCCACCGGAAGGAACCGCCATGTCCCGCACCACGCCTGGCACTTCGGCCGCTCCTGCCGCTTCCGCCGGTCCTGCAGCCACGGGCGCTACGGGCGTTACGGCCGCCACACCGGCTACGGCAGGCGTGACGGCAGGGGCGGCGACGGCGGGCCCCGTACGCCCCGATGAGGCGCGGGCGGTGTTCCGCGGCGGATCCACCGCCCCGACCACCGGCTGGGCACCCGGATTCACGCAGGCCAACCTCATCTCCGTACCGCGCGACTGGGCCTACGACGTGCTGCTGTTCTGCCAGCGCAACCCGAAGCCCTGTCCGGTGCTCGACGTGACCGACGCCGGCGAGACGTCGACGGTGCTCGCACCGGACGCGGACCTGCGCACCGACCTGCCCGCATACCGCGTCTGGGAGGACGGCGAACTGGTCGGGGAACCGGGCGAGGTGACCGGCCGCTGGCGGAAGGACCTGGTGACCTTCCTCATCGGATGCAGCTTCACCTTCGAGTGGGCGCTCGCGGAGGCGGGCGTACCGCTGCGGCACCTGGAGCAGGAGCGCAACGTCGCCATGTACGTGACGGACCGCCCGTGCCGTCCCGCGGGGCAGATGCACGGGCCGACCGTCGTCTCCATGCGGCAGGTGCCGGAGGAGCTGGTGGAGACGGCGGTGCAGGTCACCGGGCGTATGCCCGCGGTACACGGGGCTCCCGTGCACAGCGGCGACCCGTCGCTCATCGGCATCGCGGACCTCGGCAGCCCCGACTTCGGTGACCCCGTCGAGGCGATGCCCGGCGATGTGCCGGTCTTCTGGGCCTGCGGTGTGACACCGCAGGCGGCCGTGATGGCGTCCCGTCCGCCCTTCGCGATCACGCACGCGCCGGGCCGGATGTTCATCACGGACGTCCGGGACGACCAGTACCTGGTGGCGTGAGCACCGCCCTCACAGACGACGCACCGCGCTAGCGTGATCTCGTGAAGACCATCACCCAACGGGAGTTCCGCAACAACTCCACAGCCGTCATCAACGCTGTCGAGAGAGGCGAGACCTACCGCATCACCCGCGACGGCACCGAGATCGCCGAACTGCGCCCGATACACCGCACGCCCCGGCTTGACGCCGAGGAGCTGGTGGCGCGGCACCGCAGACTCCCGCGTGTGGACCACCACCAGCTGCGCCGCGAGGCCGACGAGCTCTTCGGCACCGGCGAGCGCGTGGGCGACGGCGCTCAAAGCGGGCTGGACAGCGCAGTGTCGTCGTGGCGATCTGAGCGGGAGGACGCAGTGGCTCGACGGATCAGGCACGAAGGGGTCGGCGAGTAACTCCGACGCCGTCAGGAGATCACGGCGCCTTCACGGACGAGGAGATGGCCGAGGCCCGCGTAAGGATCTTCGGCCGTGCCGTTTCCTCCGGCCGGACCTGGAAGAAGATGGCCATCACGCCCGAGGGTCCCGTCCAGAAAGGCACCGCCATGAACGCTCGCCCACCGCTGCCCCCGTTCACCCTGGAGACCGCCCGGCAGAAGGTCCAGGCCGCCGAGGACGCGTGGAACACCCGCGATCCGGAGAAGGTCTCTCTCGCCTACACCGAGGACTCGGTGTGGCGCAATCGCGACGCCTTCGTCACCGGTCGCGCCGCCGTCCGGGAGCTGCTGACGCACAAGTGGCAGCGGGAGCTGGACTACGCGCTGCGCAAGGACCTGTGGGCCTTCGAAGGCGACCGCATCGCGGTGCGCTTCCAGTACGAGTGCCACGACGCGGACGGCCAGTGGTGGCGTTCGTACGGCAACGAGCTGTGGGAGTTCGACGAGAACGGCCTGATGGCCCGCCGTGAGGCCAGCATCAACGACGTCCGCATCGACGAGAGCGAGCGCCGCGTCTTCGGGCCGCGTCCGGAGTCCGAGCGCGGCGAGGGCATCCCGCTGCGCTGACGGGGCCGGACCGCCCCCGGCAGGCAGGCCCGTCGGGCGCTCAGCAGAACGGCCGGCCGCGGGCGGGATGCCCGCA
>DATMEI010000525.1:0-3120 GCA_035556995.1 Streptomyces sp. | reverse complement strand
ACTCCGACCCGCATGGGATCTCCCTTCTCACCGCCGCGCACGAAGCGCGACTCTGTACGCAACTGCGCACACGCTAGCGGTGATCCACATCACAAGGGACGGGGGGCGGCACGTTTTCCGATCAGTCGGGGGGACGCAGGGGAGGAACCGGCCCCCGCGCCCCCGCTCACTCCTCGTCCAGACCCCGCTGGATCGCGTACCTCACCAGCTCCACGCGATTGTGGAGCTGGAGTTTGCCCAGGGTGTTCTGCACGTGGTTCTGCACCGTGCGGTGCGAGATGACAAGACGTTCGGCGATCTGCCGGTAGCTCAGCCCTTTCGCCACCAGCCGCAGGACCTCCGTCTCCCGGTCGGTCAGCTGCGGCACCGCGGGCTCGTCCGGACCCGCCGCGGGAGCCGGATCGGCAGCCAGCCTGCGGTACTCGCCGAGGACGAGCCCGGCCAGCCCCGGGGTGAAGACCGGATCGCCCACGGCCGTACGGCGTACGGCTTCCTGAAGCTCCTCCATGCTCGCCGACTTCACGAGATAGCCGGTGGCGCCGGATTTCACGGCTTCGAGAACATCCGCGTGCTCCCCGCTCGCGGAGAGCACCAGAACGCGCAGCTCGGAACCAGCGCCGACCAGGCTGCGGCAGACCTCGACGCCCGGCAGACCGGGCAGGTTGAGATCCAGGACGAGCACATCGGGCGCGGCGGCACGCGCACGCCGCACCGCCTGCGGTCCGTCGCCGGCCGTGGCCACGACGTCGAAGCCCGCCTCGCCCAGATCGCGTGCCACGGCGTCCCGCCACATCGGGTGATCGTCGACGACCATCACCTTCAACGGGCCCTGCGCCGGCTTCTCCTTCGCTTTCTCTGCCTTGGCCGCGTCTTCCGGCCCGGCTGTCCTGTCCGACTTCGCTGTCTCGTCCACGGTGATGTCCCCCGACGTCTTCTCCGTCATGATTTCTCACGTCCCCCGGCCTGCCTCGGCACTCGCAGCTCCACCTCCGTGCCCTGGCCGGGCACCGACAGCAGCTCGGCGCCACCGCCCAGTTCCCGCATCCGACCGCGGATCGAGAGGGCGACGCCCAGCCGGCCCTCGGCCTCCGCGTCCGCCAGCCGCCCGGCCGGAAGTCCGGGACCCTCGTCCCGGACGGTCACGAGCACCGCGTCCGGTTCGTCCTCCAGCAGAATCCACGCATGCGCCTGCTCTCCCGTCGGTCCCTTCGCGTGCTGACGCACATTGTCGAGGGCGGCACTGACAGCGGCGGCCAACTCCCGTGCGGCGGGCGCCGGCAGCAGTACGGGCGCACCCGGCTCGACGAAGGTGACGCGGGCGCCGGCGTGCGGTGAGAGCAGCACGCGCAGATCACACTCGACGGCATCGGTGCCCGCGTCCCTGCCCGCCGGGCCACCGGGACGGAACCGCCCGGGGGAGATGGCGGAGATGCCCGAGCCCTCGGAGCCCTCGGAGCCGGCGGAGCCGCCGCCCGGGGCCACGGAAACCGGTGCGGGCTCGGACTGTCCGGACGAGGACCCCCGAGCCGATCCCTGAGCGGAACCCTGCGCCGGGACGAGCCCACTCGATACGAGCGTGCGCAGCGCCACTTCCTGCTCCCCCGCCATCTTTCCCAGCTCGGCGGCCTCGCCGCCCATCGCCGTACCCCTGCGCTGCACCATGGCCAGGACCTGGAGCACGCTGTCGTGTATGTCCCGGGCGAGCCGCTCCCGTTCACGGGTGGCGGCCTCGATCTGGAGCGCGTGGGCGAGTGCGCGCTCACTGGCGCGGGCCACCTCGACGACGTAGCCGATGCCGATGCTGGCCACGCACACCAGCAGCACGTTGTGCAGGGTGGGCCGGCTGATGGCGCCGTGCTCGACGATGTTGGCGACCCCGACAAGGGCGGCTGCCGCCGCACCCCAGCGCCAGCCGCCCTTGATCGCAAACGCCAGCACGGGGCCGGCGACCCAGATGGTCGGGAGGGTGGGGCCTATCCGCCCGCCTGCGTCGACGTACAGCGACAGCAGGATGCCTCCGACGGCGAGGGCGATGTCGAGCGCGAGGAAGCCATTCGTACAGCGTCGCGCCGAGGAGACCCTGGGCAGGGTGATCAGAGTCCAGACGGTGAGGACGGCCAGGTAGACGGCGCCCGGGAGCGGATGGGCGAACCGGTCGACGGCCCATACGTAGACCGCTGTCGCGTAGCCGACCGACAGCAGCCGATAGCCCGTCAGCGCGCGCCACAGCGGCTGTTCGACAGACGTCCTGATGACCATCTTCGCTGCCCCGCCCCCTGGTTTGTGCCTGCTGCGCCTGCTGCCGCACCCGCTGTGCCGCCGGCGCGCCTACGCCGCTCTGTCCCGCTCGTTCCGCTTACGCCTCACCTCGGGCGGCCCGGTCCTCGGTGGCCCGCCCGGGTTCGTGGGAGGCGCGTCCCCGGCGGCTTCCCTCTCCGCCTCTTTCTCGGCTTCCTTCTCTGCTTCCTTCGCGGCCTTCTCCGCCTCCGCCTTCCGCTTCGCCTCGTCGGCGAGTTGCCGCTTGGCTGCGGTGGCGTACATGTCGACGTACTCCTGGCCGGAGAGCTTCATGATCTCGTACATGACCTCGTCGGTCAGGGCCCGCTGGATGAAGCGGTCGTGTTCCATGCCCTGATAGCGGCTGAAGTCCAGGGGCCTGCCGATCCGGATGCCGGGCCGCATCAGTTTGGGTACGACCTGACCGGGTGGCTGGATCTTTTCGGTGTCGATCATCGCGACGGGCAGTACGGGAGCTCCCGAGCGCAGGGCGACACGGGCGAGCCCGCCGGGCTTCCCGCGGTAGAGCCGGCCGTCCGGGGACCGCGTGCCCTCCGGGTAGATGCCGAACAGCTCGCCGCGAGAGAGGACTTCGAGCCCGCTGCGGATGGCCGCCTCCCCCGCGCCCCGCGCGCCGGAGCGGTCCACCGGCAACTGACCGACACCTTTGAAGAAGGCCGCCGTGAGCTTGCCCTTCACGCCGGGAGAGGTGAAGTACTCGGCTTTCGCGATGAAGGTGACCTTGCGGTCCAGGACCGCGGGGAGGAAGAAGGAGTCCGAGAAGGACAGATGGTTGCTGGCGAGGATCGCCGGTCCGTCCTTCGGCACGTGCTCAAGCCCCTC
>DATMEI010000524.1:0-3452 GCA_035556995.1 Streptomyces sp. | reverse complement strand
CCGGGCGGCCATTCCTGCCGTAGGAGCCCGCAGTGTCCATGGTCCACAACCTCCGCAACACCGTCCGCCCAGCTCGGCGCCGTCGCGGTGTGGACCTCAGCCATCCCGCCCGCTCACCCCTCGGCAGCTCCGTGGTGAACTGCGTGGTCTACCTCGACGGCATCCGCCAGGCCGGCCACTGCCCTGCAGACGAGGCGATCGAGCTGGTCCGTGAGAAGCCGGGCAACGGCTTCGTCTGGATCGGTCTGCACGAGCCCACCCAGGAGGAGTTCGCCGGCATCGCCGAGCTCTTCGGACTCCACCCGCTCGCGGCGGAGGACGCGGTCCAGGCCCACCAGCGGCCCAAGCTCGACCGGTACGACGACGCCGTGTTCACCGTCCTCAAGACCGTCTGCTACGTCGAGCACGACGAACTCACCGCCACCAGCGAGGTGGTGGACACCGGCGAGATCATGGTCTTCACCGGCTCCGATTTCGTGATCACCGTCCGGCACGGCGGCCACGGCTCCCTCGGCCCGCTCCGCGAGGGCCTGGAAGCCATGCCCGAACACCTCGCCAAGGGCCCCTCCGCGGTGCTGCACGCCATCACCGACCAGGTCGTCGACCACTACCTCGACGTCACCGCCGCCGTGCAGCACGACATCGACACCATCGAGACCGACGTCTTCTCCGACAACCACGGACACGGCTCCGACGCCGGCCGTATCTACCAGCTCAAGCGCGAACTCCTCGAACTCAAACGAGCCGTGGCCCCGCTGGCAGGTCCCCTGAACCGGCTCGCTGAGGAGCCGACGCCGCTGGTCGGCCACGACATGCGCCAATACTTCCGCGACGCCGCCGACCACCTCACGCGAGTCAGCGAACAGGTTGCCGGCTTCGACGCCCTCATCGACACGATCATGCAGGCCGACGTCGCCCAGATCACCGTCGCCCAGAACGAGGACATGCGGAAGATCAGCGCCTGGGTGGCCGTCATCGCCGTCCCCACCATGGTCTGCGGCGTATACGGCATGAACTTCGACCACATGCCCGAGCTGCGCTGGACCTACGGCTACCCGGCCGTCCTCGCAGTCATCGCCGTCGCCTGCACCGTCATCCACCGTGGCTTCCGCCGCAGCGGCTGGCTCTGACCACCCCCAAGCCACTGTTGCGTGTACCACATCCGGAACCCCTGCCGCGTCGCTTCCGTCAGAGCGATGAAGCTGGAGGTAGATCATGCGACAAGGCACGACAGGCAGCACCCGCCGCCGCAGGGGCGCGCTCGTCCTTGCCCCGGCACTGACCGCGGCTGTGATGTTGAGCGCCACGGCGTGCGGGGGCAGTGACCAGACCGTGAGCAGCGAGTCCCCGCGTAAGCAGACCCGCTTCGAGAAACGCGCCACGCAGATTGAGCAGGAGTGGCCGCGGGTGGAGAAGACCAAGGGACGACACAAGGACATGCTGCCGCTCGAAGCCGCCCAACGGCCGGGCAAGGGCAAGGAGACATCACTCACCGTGACGGTCGGGCACGGAGGGTGCGACAAGGACTACGGCGCGCACGTGCGCGAGACCGACAAGCTCGTGATCGTCTCGGGTTGGTCGAAGGAGGACAAGAAGGCCGACTTCTGCACCAAACAGATCGTGAGCGACAAGACGAAGGTCGAGCTCAAGAGCGAACTCGGCAGCCGGACAGTGGTCGACGCAGCGACAGGAAAGAAGCTGGTCAAGGGCTGAACGAGCACCGGCACACGCCGCGGACCGTACGGCCGGCAGCCCCGCACCCCCCTGCGAGTGCGGGGCTGCCGCATGACCTGCCCCGCAGAGCGCGTAGATCTTCCCGACCGGCACTTAGACCACCGGTCACTGCTCTGATAACTTCCTTCCGACCGCATGGTTTTCCCATCAATCATTACAACCACGCGGCGGACGAGGGCAGTTGAGCAGTTCGTACTCACTCCGCTCGGGCGCTGCGGTCAGGAGCCAGTGCGTGAGCGAGGCACTGCCGAGCGGCCAGAGCGCACCCACCGTGCTGCGCATCGTCCTCGGCAAGCGGCTGAAGGAACTCCGGGAGAGCGTCGACGTCACGCTCGAAGACGCCGCCAAGGCGCTCAGCGTGAGTCACCTGACGATCCGGCGCATCGAGAACGCGCAGGTGAACCTGAAACTCCCCTACGTGAGGGAGTTGCTGAGGCAGTACGACGTCTCCGACGAGGAGGCCGAGGGCTTCACCGCCATGGCCGAGCAGGCCAACGAGCCCGGCTGGTGGCACAACTACAGGACAGCTCTGCCCGACTGGTTCCGGGCCTACGTCAGCCTGGAGACGGCCGCGGAAGTCATCCGCGTCTACGAACCGCACTACATGACAGGCCTGTTGCAGACCCGCGACTACGCCCGTGCCGTCATACGCGCCGGATTCCCCTACGAGCCCGACCACGCCCTCGAGCACCGGGTCGATCTGCGCCTGCGCCGCCAGGCGCTGCTGGGGAAGCCTCGTTCACCGAAGCTGTGGGTGGTGCTGGAGGAAGCCGTACTGCGGCGCGAGGTCGGCGGACCGGCCGTGATGCGCGCACAGATAGACCGGGTCCTCGAAGTGCTCGACGATCCCCGCATCACCGTGCGCGTCCTCCCCCTCGCCGCGGGGGCGCACTCCGGGACCAGCGGCCACATCACCTACTTCCGCTTCCGCGAACCGGAGCTCCAGGACATCGTCTACACCGAAGTCGGCCTCACCAGCGCCGTGTATCTGGACCAGCGGCCCGATGTGGTGACACACCTGGAGGCGTACACCCGCATCTCCCGGCTCGCTTCCGACCTGGTGCCGGACACCCGGACGTACCTGAGTCAGCTGCGCAAGGAGTTCGCCGGATGACCCCCCCCCGACTCCCCGGATGCACTGCCTGTAGCCGCGGCCGGCTACGGGCAGTCGCCGGTGCGTGACCGCGCGGACACTCTCAGTCGATGCCGCGCCAGATGTGCGGCTCGAAGCTGATCTCGTCCTCGTGCTCGACGCCCGCCAGCAGCCACAGCGGCGCTTCCAGCGGCAAGGTCGACTCCTCCTCGATGAGGATGCGCTCTCCCGGTGACCGTGACGGCATGGTCGTGGTCATTTCTGCGTCAACTCCCCTGTACGAATCGGGCGCATGGCCGTACTACGGCCCCAAGGCCACGAGACCGCCTCCCCGTAAGGCTCCCGCACCTCGATTCTGACCCCCACGAGCACGACGCGCAGCCTGACGAAGCAGAGCGGCACGCGGTGCCGGTCCCGCCCGCGCCGGACGCGGCCGGGGCCCCGCAGGCACCGCTCGCAGATGTGCCTGGCAGGGCCCCGGTCTCACCGCGGGAAGACGGTCAGTCCGCCAGCCGTGCCGGGAAACCGCCGGTGGCAATCGGCCCCCAGTGCCGCGGCGTGACGCGGATCAGGGACTTGCCCTGCTTGAGCATCGCGGACCGGTACTCGTCCCAGTCGGGGTGCT
>DATMEI010000523.1:0-3789 GCA_035556995.1 Streptomyces sp. | reverse complement strand
GGTCGTGCCGCTCTACAACCGTGCCGACGCGGCGAGTTACTTCGGTGTGGTCGGCGGCTGCGGCGTCCTGGTGGGGCTGCTTCTGCTCGCCGGGTCCCCGTTCATCCGGCGGCGCATGGGCGGCGCGGACGTACGGGATGCGGAGGGGCCTCACGGCGAGGTGCCCGGCGCGCAGCCGGGGGAGAAGACCACTACGCGTACGCCCTGAGCGCGGCCCGGCTGACCGGCTGACCGGCGGGCGGCGGGCCGCGCCCTTGGGGCACGGCCCGCTGCTACCGGTTGCTACTTCTTGAGCAGCCGTCGCATATACGTGATCTCGGCCGTCTGCGCCCGCTCGATGTTGCGCGCCATGCGCTTCGCCGGTCCGTACGAGCCCTTTTCCGCTTCGGTACGTGCCATCTTCACGGCGCCCTCGTGGTGTTCGATCATGAGCTTCAGGAACTCCCGGTCGAACTTCTTCCCGGAGGTGTCCTTGAGCTTCGCCATGTCGTCAGACGTCATCATCCCGGGCATCGAGTGGCCCGAGTGCGCCGAGTGACCGCCGGAGGTTCCGTCTGGGACCTTCTCGTCCCAGGCCTTCAGCCATCCGGTCATGGTCTTGATCTCCGGGTCCTGCGCCTTCCAGACGTCGTCGGCGAAGGACTTGACCTTCCTCGACGACGCCCGGGACGGGGAGAGCTCGGCCATCTCGAGTGCCTGGCGGTGGTGCGGGATCATGCCCTGGGCGAAGGAGACGTCAGCGGCGTTGCCGGACTTCCCGGACTTCCCGGCGCCCTTCTCGCCGGCGTGGCCACCGCCGTGGGCTTCGCCCGGGGCCTTCTCGTCGGGGCTGCTGCCGCAGGCGGCGAGCAGCAGTGCGGCTGTCAGTGCGGACGCGGCGGCGAGGGCGCCGCGGTTCATCGAACGGAATGTGGTCATGGTCGTGCGACTCCTGCGTTGTTGCGTGCGGTAGTGGTTTCGACGTGCCTGACACGGCGGCGGCAGCGGCATTCGAGCCGGCCGGCGCCGTGAAGCGCGCCTATATGCGCAGGAGTTGAAGCTGATGCAGCGAGGGCGGCGCCCGCTCACCGGCCGCTGCTGCTCTCGCGTGCTCGGCGGTCGCGGCTGAGGGCTGGGCCCCCGCGGGCGTACTCGCGGCGGGCATGGCCATGACGGGGCCGCCGCTGGTCCCTCCCGCTGCGCAGGTGGAGTCGGCGTGCGTGACGTGGCCGCTCCCGCCGTGGCCGCGTCCGTCTTCCGCGGTGCGTTGCCCGTTGCCGTGAGCAGGTGCCGGATGGCGGGCGTCGAGCCCGCGGGCGGCGGCTGCGTGGTGACCGCAGTCGTGACCGCGGGCGTGACCACTCGCGTGGTGAGCCTCCGGCGTCTGCGCCGCCGCCGACGGCGGCTTGTGCGTCGGGACGGGCGCGGGTCCGAGGCCGTGCATCGCGAGCAGGCCGCCCAGCAACACCGTGACCAGTGCGGACAGCGCCCAAGTGCCGCGCGTGGTCCGGCCCGTCCGCGTGCGTACCCCTGGAGGGCGCGGCGCGGGTCGGCAGCTGGTCACGGGACTCATCGTAGGGCGGCCGGCCCGCTCCGCGTGCCGGTCCTGGGAAGTGCGCGGTCAGGACGTGCGCGCGCTGAACCGGCGGCGCGCGGGCACGGGCCGTTCCACGAACTGCCGCCGCCCGCCGTGGGGATGGGCGGTGAACACCAGCCGGCAGCTCACCGGGTTCGCCGATTCGGCGCCGTGGCACGCGCACCAGTGGCGAGGATGGCGTCATGAAAGACGAGCCGATCGACCTGAATTCCGCGCTTGCGAGCTTCGAACAGCTGTGGAGCCCGCGCATCGTGACCAAGGTGAACGACTACGACGTCCGCGTCGCGAAGGTGGCCGGGGAACACCTCTGGCACGTACACGAGAACACCGACGAGTTCTTCCTCGTGCTCGACGGGGAGCTGAGCATCGCTCTCCGCGGCGAGGGACCGGACGCCGACGGAACGAATACGGCCGAGCGAACCGTCGTGCTCGGCAAGGGCTCCGTCTTCGTCGTCCCGTGCGGCGTGGAGCACAAGCCCTCCTCCGCCGACGGCGCCTCGATCCTGCTGTTCGAGCCGGCCGGCACTCCGACCGTCGGCGACCGGCACGATCCGGTGCCGAGCCACGTGGACGCCACCACCGGCCACGCCCTCGGCTGAACCGGCGACGGACTACGGCGCCCCTCCAGCGCGCCGCCCCGCCACGAGCAGCTTGGGCCCGGCCTCGCGTGGTACACACCGCATCATGGCGGCGGCAGGCGGCGGAGGTGAGGGCGTGATCGCAGTTCTGAAGGCGCTGCCCGAAGTGCTCGCGTGGTGGGTGGCGCTGACGGGGCTGTGGCTGGTGCTGATCTCGACGGTGGACGCCGTGGAGGTCGCCGTGGGCGCTGCCGTCGCGCTGCTGGCGGCGTCCGGTGCGCGGGCGGCCCGGCGGGCGGTGCACCGCTGATGAGAGCGTCCGAGGGCTGGCTGGTGGCGGCTGCGGTGCCGTTGCTGTGCCTGCTGCCGGTGCTGTGGTACGTCGTGAGGGGCGAGCCGAGGACCCGGCTCGTCGCTCAGAACCTGGCCCAACTGCTCGCCGCCTTCGTGCTGTTGCTCAGCGCGCAGGGCTTCAACCGCCCCACCTACCTGGACCTGGCTCTGGTGCTGGCGGTCCTGGCTCCCGCGGGCACCCTGGTCTACGCACGGTTCCTCGGAGGGCTGCCGCCGGCACGGATCGTGCGCTGGACGGCACTTGCCGGGGTGCCGGCCGCCGTTGTCCCGCTGTGCGTGGCGGCAGGCCCGGGGCGTCAAACCGTCAAGCTGCTGGTCATCGGTGCTCTGCTGCTCGCGGGCGCACTTGTGACGAGCGCCGGATCGCAGCCGGTAACGGAACCTGACGCCCCGAGCGGCGCACCTGAGCCGCCCGGCGGGGATGAGGCGGCGGCCCGTGACTGATGTGCTCATCGCGGTGGCGCTGTTCCTGGTGGCCGCGACGGCGACGGCGGCGGTTCTCAACCGCGAGCCGTTGCGCCAGGCCCTCGTGCTGTCCTTCCTCGGACTGGCCCTCACCCTGCTGTTCACTTTCGTCCAGGCACCGGACGTCGCGCTGTCCCAGCTCGCTGTGGGATCGGCCGTTACCCCGCTGATGATCGTCCTGACGGTAGGGAAGGTGCGCCGCGGCTCGACCTCACGCGAACACTCCATCGACGACGACGACGACGACGGCGGCGAAGGCGATGTGGGCGATGCGGGCGATGCGGGCGAGGAGGCCCGGTGACGCGGCAGAGCAGGCTCTGGTTCTTCCTCGCCGCAGCCACGGTCGTCGCGGTGCTCCTCGTCGCCGCGTTCCTCGCGCTGCCGCATTTCGGCGGCGGTTTCCACCCGTACGGCGACCGCGCCGTACGGGCAGCGCTCGCGCACCGCACCGCCAACGCCGTCGCCGCCGTCAACTTCGACCAGCGTGCCCTGGACACCCTTGGCGAGGAGACCATCCTCTTCGCCGCCGTTCTCGGCGCCGTGGTGCTGCTGCGGCAGATCCCTGGGGAGAGGCAGGAGGCTCCGCGCCCGGCACAGGTGCCGGCCGCCGTCCGGCGCCTGGGGGTGCTGCTGCTGCCCGTCGCGCTCCTGGTCGGCATGTACGTCGTGGCACACGGCCAGGTCACCCCGGGCGGCGGCTTCCAGGGCGGGATCGTGGTGGCGACAGCGCTGCACCTGCTGTATGTCGCGGTGGACTACCGGGCGTTGGAGCGCATCCGGCCACTCGCGTTGTACGAGGTCGGGGACGTTGCCGGC